>NZ_CP028923.1:1488181-1796363 GCF_005166025.1 Mangrovivirga cuniculi | reverse complement strand
TTTACTATCAGGCCATTTTACCAAGTAAAAATATGCGTACTGTGCAGTTCCCCGGCTAACAAAAATCAGTATAGCCAGTGATATAAGTCAAGGGTAGATCAGGCCGATACCAAAAAGTATTACAAATATTAGTGTTGAAGCTGCTAACTGCTTTAAATATGGATCAAGATGCTTAGGGTCTTTAATAGTGATAACTGCGTATAGATTCTTAGCCAAAAGTGGAATCACCAATAAAAAAAGCCATTGCCACACAGATGAGTAATTATAAAAGGTGAAAACAGCAGCACAAACTATCGCCCCAAAAAGAAGAAAAGCATGATATATGACACTATTCTTTCTTCCTATTCTTACGGGAATACTGTATTTACCTGCCTTCTTATCAGAATCTATATCTCTGATATTATTAACATTCAAAACACCTGTGGCTAATAGGCCACAACTTGAAGCAGGTAGTAGAATATCGGGTCTAAAAGTCTCTGAAAACAAAAAATAAGTACCTCCAACACCAACATATCCGAAAAAGATCATGACAAAAAGGTCTCCAAATCCTTTATATCCATACGGATTATTTCCCGCGGTATAATTAACAGCTGCAAATAGAGCAGCTAAACCCAATCCAAGAAAAATAAATAGCAATTTAAGGTTATCTCCGAAAGATGCTATCAGCAGACTTAATCCACTTATGAATGCTAATGAACCACAAATAATTATGGCCCATTTCATTTGAGATTTAGATATTGTTCCAGATTGAACTGCACGAGCTGGTCCCAACCTGTCCACAGAATCGGCACCATGGATACTATCACCATAGTCATTTGCCAGATTAGACAGCACTTGTAAAAGAATAGTAGTCAGGATGGTCAGAATAAAAATAGTCGTATTCCACTGACCATCAGCTTTAGCTAATACTGCTCCCATTCCCACGCAAGCTAATGCGAGAGGTAGGGTTCTTAATCTGAAAGCTTCAATCCAAACCTTCATGTTACATTCTTTCAGGTACTGAAATACCTAATAATCCCATAGATAATTTTATAACTCTTGCTAACTGTGCGCTTAAGGCAACTCTGAAAGTACGAAGATCTTTATCATCTTCTCCCAGGATAGAAAGTTCCGCGTAAAACCTGTTATATTCCTTTGCCAGGTCATAGGCATAATTTGCTATTACTGCAGGACTTAATTCTTCTGCGGCTAGTTTTAGTTTATTATGATATTCAGAGATCAGGTAGATAAGATCTTTTTCGGTGTCTGATATTTCTATTGATTCAGAAAGGCCTTTTTGATATTCAATACCGAGCTGATCAGCTTTTCTAAGGATAGCAGAAATTCGAGCATGAGTATATTGAATAAATGGCCCCGTATGACCTTGAAATTCAATCGACTCTTTCGGATCAAAAAGCATTCTTTTCTTAGGATCTACCTTGAGCAGGAAATACTTTAGAGCTCCAAGACCTAATGTGTCGTAAAGTTCTTTTGCTTGTTCCTCATCAAATCCATCGATCTTTCCAAGTTCTTCGGTATGTTCCTGCGCTGTTTTTACCATTTCATTCATCAGGTCATCAGCGTCAACAACAGTACCTTCACGAGACTTCATTTTCCCGGTTGGAAGATCGACCATTCCATAAGAAAGATGGTATAAACCACCGGCAAATGGCTTATCTAATTTCTTTAATAAAGTAAACAAAACAGTAAAGTGATAATCCTGTTCGTTACCTACTACATAAATGGATTTATCAAAATTAAGGTCTTTATATCGTTGATCAGCAGTACCCAGATCCTGAGTCATATATACTGCAGTTCCATCGCTTCGCAGTAAAAGTTTTTCATCAAGCTTTTCTTCATTGAGGTCAGCCCAGACAGAACCATCATCCTTTTTGTAGAAAACTCCTTTATCAAGACCTTCATTAACCAGATCCTTTCCAAGCAAATAAGTATCAGATTCATAATAATACTTATCAAAATCGACCCCCATACGGTCATAAGTCTGCTCAAAACCCTGGTAAACCCAACTATTCATTTTTTTCCACAATTCCACGGTTTCAGAATCCCCGGCTTCCCATTGTTTAAGCATTTCCTGAGCCTCCAGAAGAATTGGTGCTTTTTTCTTGGCCTCCTCTTCATCCATTCCATCAGCTACCAGAGCAGCTATTTCCTGTTTATATGCCTTATCAAACGCTACGTAATAATTTCCTACCAGATGATCACCCTTGATACCTGCTGATTCCGGAGTTTCATTTTCTCCGAATTTTATATAAGCAACCATCGATTTACAAATATGGATACCACGGTCATTAATTATTTGAACCTTATCTACAGGATATCCATTAGCCTTCAGGATATTAGCTGTTGAATAACCAAGAAAGTTATTTCTTAAGTGCCCAAGGTGAAGAGGTTTATTCGTATTTGGAGATGAATATTCAATACAAAATCTTTCATCCTTTTGAGGTAAGGTACCAAAGTTTTTGTTGGATAATACTTCATTTATAGTATCGATGAAAGCCTTATCAGTTAGTGAAAGATTTAAAAATCCTTTAACAGTATTATAATCTTTTACTACATCACAATTTTCTTTTAGATAATCACCAATTGCAGCCCCGGATTCCTCAGGGCTTTTCCTGGTTACGCGAAGGAAGGGAAAAACAACAAAAGTATACGTACCTTCAAACTCTTTCCTTGTTGGCTGAAGTGAAATATCTTCTGGTAATTCATGATCAAATACTTTTTTAAAAGCATCTTTAATATTATTAATGATCGTTTCTTCTAAATTCATCTTCTTCGCGTATAACTATTAATCAGAAATTTTCTATAAGTGATTTTGTGGTATTCTCAAGAATATCAAAGGCATTTTCTGCCATTAAATTTTCAGTATCAAGGGTTGGATTCACCTCTACTATCTCCCAACAACAAACCTTTTTTTCCTTGATTATTTCTTCATTAAGAAGTTTTGCTTCTTCAACTGACAATCCACCAGGAACTGGTGTACCAGTACCTTTTGATATGCGAGAGTCAATGCTGTCAACATCAAAAGAAACATAAATATTTTCGCAGTGGCTAAGCATTTCAGTCGCTTCTTTAGCAACCTGCTTTATCCCTTTTCTGCTTATTTCTTCCGGAGTAAAGTTTTTGATACCGTGCTTTTCCATTAAATGTTTTTCAGGATCTTCAGTATCTCTGACCGAAATAAAAACTATGTCACCAGGATCAATTTTAGGTCCTTTTACTCCAACATTTTTAATGTCCTCCCAGATCTCACGAGTCCCTTCGGTGATATCATTTACCTGCATTTCTTTATTATCCAGACCCGTAACCATTGCCAGTGGCATACCATGCATGTTTCCGGAAGGTGTAGTGTAGGGTGAATGAAGATCTGCATGCGCATCAATCCATATCACGCCAAGCCTTTGATCTGGCCTGTTCTTTTTAATACCACATATAGTTCCTGCAGCTGTAGAATGATCTCCGGCAAGAACTATCGGAAACCTCTTTTCATTCATCACATCATTCACAGTAGAGCAAACTCTTCGAACCATGGTATGAACTCCATCTATATGTTTTGCATGCGGATAATTATTCTTCAGAAAAAGTAAATTATTCTCATCATCCACATTTACTGAATCGAAAGTGCCAAAATATTGTGAATCTCTATCCAGGCTGGCAACTTTCAAAGCTTCTATACCAAGGCTGGCTCCTCTGGTACCTGCGGCTATTTCGGACCTTACTTCTATAAGTTTAACTTTATTCATCTGGGCTAATCTTAAGATTTTTCAATGTTCAAAAATACAAAACTGGATGCGCAAAAATAAAAGTATTGGACTATAAAACCAGTTCAAAATCACTTTAGTTAAATTAAAGATTTTTGTACCGAGTCAATATTTCCTATTTTTATATGATTACATTATATATATAGTCTTACTTAAAATAAGTTCTTTTATTAATGATCATATTTTTCGTTACCACATATAGCAAAAATTCAACGAAAATATCTGATTATTGCGGTTTATTAAATGCCTTAATTAATAAATATTGAATGAAAAGTTATTTTGATCTTATTGAACAGACTTTTTATTTCCCTCAGGAAGAATTTAAAGTCAGCAATAACGAACTTTTATTTAATGATATTCCGCTTATGGATATCATTAAACAATATGGAACACCTCTGAGATTGACTTATCTGCCAAAAATAGGTCAAAATATAAATTCAGCAAGGGAGTGGTTTCATAAGGCCATGAAAAAACATAATTACGATGGTGATTACACCTATTGTTATTGTACAAAATCATCTCATTTTAAGTTTGTAATCGATGAGGCCTTAAAAAATAAAGTCCATATAGAAACTTCATCTGCTTTTGATATAAAGATTGTGGAATCCTTATTCAACGAAGGGAAAATAACTAAGGATCATTATATTGTTTGCAATGGTTTTAAAAGGCCTACTTACACAGAGTATATCTCCAATTTATTAAATGATGGTTTTCACAATTGCATTCCTGTGCTCGATAACATGCGCGAACTGGATTATTATGAAGAAAATGTGAAAGGTGATTATAAATTAGGATTAAGGGTCGCTGCAGATGAAGAACCAAAATTTGAATTTTATACTTCCAGGTTAGGCATTCGTTATAATGAGATCGTTGATTTTTATAAAGATAAGATAAAAAATAAATCCAGGGGCAAGCTCAAAATGCTCCATTTCTTTATAAACACAGGGATAAGAGACACCGCCTATTACTGGAGTGAATTAAGCAGATTCATTTACAAATATTGCGAACTTAAAAAGATCTGTCCTGAACTGGACACGATAGATATTGGAGGTGGATTCCCAATTAAAACCTCTCTGGGATTTGAATTCGATTATGAAGCCATTGTCGATCAGATCATCGAAAACATCAAGTGGATCTGCAATAAAAATCATGTTCCGGTTCCTAATATATTCACAGAATTCGGCAGTTTTACTGTGGGAGAAGCAGGAGCTTTCATCTATAACATTCTGGATCAGAAGCTTCAAAATGATAAAGAACTCTGGTATATGATCGATTCTTCATTTATTACCAATCTGCCAGATAGTTGGGGATTAAATCAAAAATGGATCCTTTTATCAGTAAATAAATGGGATGATAATTTTCATAAGGTAAACCTTGGTGGCCTGACTTGTGATAGTATGGATTATTATAATTCAGAAATGCACAGTTCTGAGGTATTCCTTCCTAAAATCGAAAATGACGAACCTCTTTATATTGGTTTCTTCCATACAGGAGCCTATCAGGAAACCTTAGGTGGCTATGGAGGTATTCAGCATTGTCTTATCCCCGCCCCCAAGCATGTCGTGATCGATAGGGATGAGAACGGAGAAATAACTTCTTATTTATTTAGTGAAGAACAAAGGCATGAGAGTATGCTTGAAATACTTGGATACGGGAAATAACTAATCAGAAACTTTTAAAGGAATGGAAATCTTAACTTCTGTTCCTTTAATATCTTTTCCGTTTATGCTTAAATGACCACCGATTTTATCCAATTGAGATTTAACAAGGTATAAACCGTATCCTTTTCCACTTAATGTCTCACCTCCTTTATTATACATTCCAATCCCGAAATCACTTTTACTACCTGAATAGCCTATTCCATTATCGATAACCTTAAAATACGCTAATCCACTTTTTGAAATTAAAGACACCTTGACTTCGGGTCTGTCTTCTCTGGAAGAAAACTTAATTGCATTATGAATAATATTGTTGAAAATATTGGAATAAAAAGCAGGATTACCATTTGCTATAATATCACTCTCAATTTCAGAATTAATTTCTGTGTTATTTTCAGAAGTATATTTTTCAAGATTTTTTAACTCAGCATTTAAAATATCAGTGATATTTACCGTTTCAACTTTCTCAGTTAATTGAACATCTACAACTCTTGAGAGATCATCTGTAATTTCCCTGAGTTCACTGGCAGAAGCCCTTATCCTATAAATGATTTCTTCAACTCGAAAATCATCAGTAAAGTCTGATGGAATTATTTGTAATAGTCCTGAGATTTGAGAAATAGGCAGTTTTAAGTCGTGAGCAATAATAGAAGCAAATTTTTCCAGATTTTCATTCTTTATTTGAAGCTCTTTATTTTTCTTTTCCAACTCCACATTATTTTTGAATACATCATCTTCCAATCCTTTATTATATTTTTGGAGCTGGAGGTTTTGTTCTGTTATGAGTGAATGCTGCTCTTCTATTTTCTTATTTTTTTCTTTCAATAAGCTGATAGCCTTTTCATGTCTTGATTGAACCCTTAGGTAATATTTCTTATAACTAGATAAAATGTAGCCTGCTAAAGAAATTACTACTATAAGAATTAGTCCGTGACTAATTAAAACTTGCGGGTATTCAAAATTATTTACCTTATCGGGGTAATTATATTCAAGAAAAAATAATGTTAGGATATTTATTATTATTATTGGAACCACCCCCTTTTTCCAGATATTATCAAATACTACCAATAAGAAAAGTACGATTAATATAAAAAGATAAGGAATTGAACTTCTGAATCCTCCCGACTGAAACCAGGTCATATTTAAAATAAGCAGAACAGTAACTCCAAATATCTTGCTTACTAAAGTGATATTAGTGATCCTTCTTGAAAAGAAATATAATGATACGATAAAAATAAGAGCTATTATTTCGAATATGACCAGATTAATATCTTTAGCTATATAAAGATTATTTAATAGCAATAAAATCGTAGCAAGAATGCTCAGTGTTAAAACCCTTAAAAATATTTTCTTTTCAGGGGACATTAATTTATAGTTAACGATAAAAAATCAGCTCTTTCCACAACCAGCAATTATACAAAAAGAAATAGAAAAATTTAAATTTTACACCTTTTAATTACGATAATACGTGCTTCACAAACTCATGGAATGAATCTACAATAAGATCGGCATATTCAAATTTATCACCAGTTCCAACAGTTTTAATTTTTAATCTTTTAGCTGGTAACAGGTCTCTGTCTTTATCGCCAATCATAAATGAAACATCAGGATCGATCATAAATTTATTTATTGCTCTTTCAAACATTAAAGCTGCAGGTTTTCTTGAAAGTGATTTACTAACCGTCGGATGCCATGGACAAAAATAAACTGCGTCTATTATATTATCAGTTTGTTGATGTAAATAATCATGACATGCCTGCATATCCGCTCTTGAATAAAGTCCTCTTGATATTCCGGCTTGATTTGTAATTATTAATAATTTGTAACCTTCCAGCTTTAATTTTTTTAAGCCATCGATTACTCCTGGCAAGATCTCAAAATCTGAAACCTTAAAAGTATATTCACCTCGTTCTCTGTTAATTACCCCATCACGATCTAGAAATATGGCTTTATTTTTGTAACTATTTACTTTTGGTTGCATACCGCTAATTAACAAGATTTATGAAAATTTGCCTTAACATTGTCTGTTTATCTGACGAGAAAGATTATATATTTGCTACTCTTAAATAACATTATGAGTAAAGCCCTTGTAATTATACCGACCTATAACGAAAAGGAAAACATCGAAGAAATGGTGTGGGAGGTATTCTCTTTGCCTGTTGCTTTCCATCTTCTTATTGTTGACGATGGTTCTCCTGACGGAACGGGTGATATTGTTAAAGAATTACAAAAGGAATTTAAAGACCGGCTACATCTTATAGAAAGAAAAGGCAAATTAGGACTTGGTACTGCCTATATTACTGGTTTTAAATATGCTCTGGAAAACGATTATGATTTCGTTTTTGAAATGGATGCTGACTTTTCTCATAATCCTAAGGATCTTGTAAAATTATATCATGCCTGCAATGATGAGGGAGCTGACCTCGCTATAGGCTCAAGATATTTAACAGGTGTAAATGTGGTTAACTGGCCAATGGGCAGAGTTTTGATGTCATATTTCGCCTCAAAATATGTTCAATTTATAACTGGAATGCCTATTTATGATGCCACAGCAGGATTTAAATGTTATTCTCGAAAGGTTCTTCAACGCATCGAATTAGATAAAATCAGGTTTATAGGATATGCCTTTCAGATTGAAATGAAATTTAAAGCCTGGAATTATGGTTTTAAGATTAAAGAGATTCCAATAATTTTTACAGACAGAGCAAAGGGCCAATCTAAAATGTCAGTAAATATTTTTAAAGAGGCAATTTTTGGAGTGATCAGCATGAAAGTGAACAGCCTTTTCAGAAAATATCCTCCGAAACATGTTAGTCAAAGCGAATCGCTTTAACCGGTTTCACCCGGCTTATTATATATGCCGGCAATAATATTATTATTCCAATCAAAACAAAGGTCAATAAATTCACCAAGACAAAAGCCTTCCAGTTCCATTCAATCGGCACATAGCTCATGTAATAGTTTACCGGATCAAGAGGGATCAATTTAAACTTATACTGAATATAGCAAAAACCAAAAGCAAATATATTTCCAAAGAACAGTCCTTTCAGCACTATTTTTAACAATCGAATGGTGAATATCCTGATAATTAAAGATTGCCTGGCACCAAGAGCCTTTAACATACCAATCATTTGTGTACGTTCCATCATTAATAGTAATGAGGGAGCTATCATATTGACCCCAGCTACAAATAAGGTAATAACCAGAAGGATCAACACATTCATATCTATCAATCCCATCCAATCAAAAATTTGTCTGTATTTATCGCTTGTTTTATCGGCATATTGACCGGCAGGAGTATTATCATTAATCGTGGCCTGTATCTGATCAATATTTTCAAGATCTTCAATAAATATTTCATAACCACCGATCTGACCTGCTGACCAGTTATTAAGGTTTTGCACTAATGCAAGGTCACCGATTACAACTTTATCGTCAAAATCTTCCAGTCCGGTTTCATAAACTCCCTTAATAATCAAGTTTCTGAATCGGACCGGATCCTGCACAAAAAACACCATAACTGTATCATTGAGGGATAATTTAAGCAAGTCCATTAGCTTTTTAGAAATTACTACTTCTTTGCTATCATCATTACCTGAAAAATCCGGAGCCTCACCGGCAATCATATTTACCTTAAACCGATCCCAGTCATAATTTTCGTCAACTCCCTTTAAAACTATTCCCTGAACTTCCTCATCAGTTTTCAGTATACCCCCTTTAAGGGCAATCTTCTGTAAATGCTCAATTCCATTATATGATTTATAATTTTCTATAAAATCATTAGACCCTGGAATGGGAGGCAATTCCACCGAACTGTTCAGACTAAAGCGAGATACAACTATGTGTCCACTAAGGCTGTAAGCTTTGTTTTTTATCGTTTTTTGAAACCCTCCAAGTATGGCGAAGGAAATCACCAATATACCAATCCCAATAGCTACACTTATAGAAGCAACTTTTGTGGCTGTAGATGAAAAAGTGCTTTTTTCAGTCTGGCTCGTCTTTTGTGCTATAAAATAGGCAACATTAAAGGGCATATTTGCAATTTATTGCTTTGATTTGAATAATTTGAAATACAGAATTCAAAACTAATGGTTTTATTAAGGAATATTATTTTTAATATAATACTTTTTTTGCTTTTGGCCTACAACCTTCAATCGCAGGAAAAGTTTGCTACCGGTGCAGAAAGAACTACAGAATATTTTGATCTGTTAAAAGATAAAAAAGTCGGACTTGTAGTGAATGCTTCGTCACTTGTCAATGAAGTTCATCTTATTGATACACTTTTATCTGCTGATATCAACATTAAAAAAATATTCGCCCCTGAACACGGACTAAGGGGAACTGCTGACGCCGGCGAAGTTATTAAAGATGGGATAGACCAGAAAACGGGTTTACCTGTTTACTCTCTTTACGGTAAAAATAAAAAGCCATCTCAGGAAATGCTGGAAGGTCTTGATGTAATTATTTTCGACATTCAGGATGTGGGGGTTAGATTTTATACCTATATAAGCACAATGCATTATGTAATGGAAGCTTGTGCTGAAGCGAATATTCCTTTAATGATTCTTGACAGACCTAATCCAAATGGTCATTATATAGACGGTCCGGTTTTAGAACCTAAATATTCATCTTTTGTTGGTATGCATCCAATTCCAATAGTCCATGGCTTAACAGTTGCAGAATTGGCTAGAATGATTAATGGCGAAGGATGGTTGGAAAATAAGGATCAATGTGCCTTACAGATCATCCCTATGAGTGGTTATACACATTCAATGCCTTACGAGCTTCCCATTAAGCCAAGTCCAAATCTGCCCAATAAAAATTCTATTGCATGGTACCCTACCCTATGTCTTTTTGAACCCACAAACATAAGCGTGGGAAGAGGGACTTATGAACCATTCCAAATTTATGGTGCGCCAATAGAGAATTTTGGACCTTATAAATTTAAGCCTGTTTCCATCGATGGGATGTCTAAATATCCTAAGCATGAAAATAAAACGTGTTATGGTTATAACTTAGAAAACAATCCCTTACCTACGGAGATTAGGATGGATTTAATTATTGAAGCATACAACAGATATCCTGAGATGAACAACTTTTTTACCAGTGAAGGTTTTTTCATTAAACTTTCAGGTACTGATAAATTATTAAAACAGATAAAAGAAGGGAAAAGTGCTGAAGAAATTAAAAAGTCCTGGAAAGAAGATCTAAAGAACTATAAAAATTTAAGAAAGAGATATCTTCTTTATGAAGATTAAATTTTCACATTGGTATTATTATAAATCCATTCTTTATTTACTTCTTTTAATTGACCGGGAGTCATATTTTCGATAGTGACATCTTCAATTCTATAGCGCAGTAACCTCAAGGTTGGAAATCCGATTGCAGCTGTCATTCTCCTGACCTGCCTGTTTTTACCTTCCTGGATTTTTAATTTAATCCATGGAGTTTTATGATGTTGTCTTACCGGAGGATGTCGATCAGGAATCCAGGATATCTCTTCTTCAGTTAAAAATGAAGCCTGACCTGGTAACGTATTATATTTTTTTCCTTTAATACTGATCTCTACTCCATCTGCTAGTTTGGCCAGATCTGGTTCAGTTATGTCTCCTTCAACCTGCACCCAATATTCTTTCCAGTGCTCTTTGGCCGGGCTTTGTAATTCAGCTTTAAACTGTCCATCGTTAGTTAATATCAATAATCCCTCACTATCACCATCTAATCTTCCTATAGAATAGATATCATCAGAGGGTAATTGGCCAAGGTCAGCTAAAGTTTCCCTTTTACCTTCCGGACTAAATTGGCTCAACATACCAAACGGTTTCCAAGCCAGGAAATAATATAGTTTTTCCGGCTTTGGTTTTTTAAATCTCTTTCTAAAACCCCGATGAGTATTTTTCTTCATAGTGTAAAACTAAAAAAAGGCCGACATAATGCCGGCCTTTATTCATATTAATAGTATTAAAATCAATGTTTCACAACTTTAAATTCATGAGACTGATCTTCTCCAACTAAACGAATTAGATAGGTTCCTGCGTTATGAGATCCGAGATTTAATTCAATCTTATCATTATAAACAGTTAATCCTCCAAGTTTATTTTCTCTACCATCTATTCCATAGACTCTTACCGAATTCCATTCTGATTTAGGAATATTAATGGTAACAATTCCGTTAGTTGGGTTTGGCCAGGCCTTAAAGCTTTCCTTTTCTAATTCATCATCCACACTTAAGACATCATTAATAGTAAGTTGTGCAGTAGCAAAGCCATCATAATTTGGTTCTGTGATCGTAACTGACACTGTATATGTACCTGGGTAGATCGCCTCTTCAACCACTTCACCGTTATAAGTATATTTTAAATTATAAGAAATACCTGATGGATTTGTAAATACCCTTACTGTTTTTGGTGTTCCATCATAATCCTGGTTTAGGTCTGCAAACTGAATGGTAGCGGACAATCCGGAAATTGTCAATGTTCCATTTACAAAATTAAAACTGTAATTATTGTCTGTACCTCCTGTAAATGTAATTGGATAGGTACCGGAATTAGATGCTTGAGTTGCTTCTGTTGTAATTTGTGGCAGCTGGTCAATAACAGATTGATTTTGTCCTAAAACGAAGCCTGTAACCTGGTAAGTTAACGTTGGATTGGGCTGATTATATCCTCTGGACTTATTATCAGCTCTGAATGTGAGCTCAGCCTTTTCGATTGTTACCTCACCATTGGTATACACCATATCATACCTGCGGTCATTTCCGGCAACAATTACGACCTCATAAACACCTACATCAGAATTTGTAGTTACATTGGAACTCAAAGATGGCTTCAGGTCCAGAATTGAAGGACTATCATTATTTTTGAATCCATCATATATAAGTGCCAATGACGGTACTGTTTCACCATATAATTTTGTTACCGTCGGAGCAGTAACAGTAAGAGGCGCTTTAGTAATAGTCAGGTAGCCGGTGATATATTGATCAAAGTAATAATTATTATCAGCTCCTCCCTGAATCAAAATCCTGTAAGCACCTGGTATATAACCTTCTGAACCAGGTTGCTCCAGAGACACTTCCGGTGACTGATCGATAACATTTGTATCATCAGTATTTTTAAATCCACTATATATTATTGTCCAGGCTGGATTTATATCTCCATATTCACGCGTCTCATCTTGTACTGTTGCTGTTAAAGGTGCTTTAGTAATTGTAAGCTCACCTGGAAGATAAGTAAAATCATAGTTATTGTCAGTAGCATCAGCTCCGGTAATTTCATATAATCCTACATCAGATAATTCAGTTGCTACTGAAGATATTGTCGCTTCAGTATCGATCACAGATGAGTTTTGATTAAGAACAAACCCTGAATAAACTGCATTAAATACGGGGTTAGGTTCTCCATATTCTTTTGAAGCATCTTGAATAGTAACAGTTAAAGTTGCCTTGTTAATTACTAACTGAGCATCTCCTCCCAAAACAAAAGAATAATTATTATCACTTCCACCTGATAAACTAACCGGGTAAGTTCCGGCATCAGAAGATTGAACCGCTGTTGTACTAGCTGTAGGCAAATTATCAATATCTGCTTTAGAATCTGACCCGACGAATCCTGTAAAAGTTAAATTGAAATCAGGATTAGGATCACCATATGTTTTTTCTGCACTGTTTAACCCTACTGTCAGTTCTCTTTTTGAAATAGTTAAATTTCCGTCCTGATAGATAAGTTCATAATTCTGAGATGAGAAACCACTGATCATGATTGGATAAACCCCAACATCACTATACTGACCCGCAGTAGTTAGTAATGAGCCTGTCCCACTTAATTCAGCTTCTGTATCAGATAATTTAAATCCTTCAAATGTATAAGTAAAGGCTGGATTTACTTCGCCATATATTTTTGATTTATTGTCAGCTATTACAAAAAGATCTGCCTTGATAATTGTTAAAATCCCATTATTTCCATTGATATTGTAGTTATCGTCACTTCCTCCAGAAAGTGTTATTGGATAAGTTCCGACATTAGAGAATTTTGTTGCTCCATAATTAATGTTTGGATATGCATCAATAACAGCTGCGTCATCGCCATTAACAAGGCCACTTATCTCATAACTATTAGACCTTGAAACAGAAGGATTTTCTTCACCATACACCCTGGTAATGTCTTTAGCTGTAATAGTTACTTCTGCCTTAAGAATATTAATTGATGCGGTTACTTCTTCCCCTCCTATTCCGGCATCGTTATCCGAAAGGGATGCGAAAATACTTACACTTCCTGAACCCGCTGCAAAAGGTTCAAACTTAAACCCTTTATTGGCTTCTGCTGCACTAATAAAATCTCCTTGTGAAACCGGGGTAACTCCATCATTCAGGAACAACGAACCTCCATTGATAGAATTAACCTTAAAGTATTTCACTTCTTCACCATCAACAAATGCTCTTTCGGCAACCAGTCCTGTAGAAGACATTTGTCCATATGTAGTTTCACTATTTGATAAAAATGGAGTATCTGCAACCGGATCTACATTTATACTAAATTGAAAAATGTTTGATTGTCCCTGAGTGTCTTCAACTTGAATTTCTACAATGGAAGACCCAAACTTATCTGGCCTGGTATCTACAGTCAATTCTCCATTTAGTATAGCAACATTATCAAATAGATTAGCATCAAATCCTCCAACTCTTGAATAAGTTAATGATGCATCCGGATCTTCATCTAAAAAATATTCGAATAAAGAGATTACAATATTATCATCTTCCTTTAATGTCAGGACAAGTTCCTTTTCTGCAATTGGGGCACCATCAAAATCATCTTCAAGCAACTGAATATTCATCGGTATTCCACCTGAAGCACTGGTGAGATCTGACTCTACATTAAATCCTGTACCATCTGTTTCAATCTTAAAGATGACACCCAAATCATTAGCGCCTCCCACTGATGTTGTACCAAATAAAGATCCGCTTTGTGTTAATGCTAACCTGCCTTTAGGATTTTTCCCGTCTGTTCCGTTGAATTTCTTTAAAACAGTAAATCCACCGGTCCCTAAATCATATTTGAATACAGATCCTTGTTCTAGGTTTGCTCCTGTTTCACATAATCCATATAAAACCTCATTATCAATAGTAAGTCCGGAAGGTTTACTACCATCGGAAGTCGAAAAATCATGTAATACCGATGGCATAGAAAAGCTGCTGACAGGTGAAGCAAAAGTTATTATAGTTCCATATCCATTCGCACCACCACTAGTAGTAGCTGCATAATATTCACTAGAAACAGCAGATTGGATAAGTCCCCCGGTTGGATATTGACCTGTAGTCCCATCGAAATCCCATAATTTTTGATATTGAGATGTTGAAGGGTCAAATGCCCAGATTGTCCCTAAATCATTCAATCCGCCGGAATAATTCATCCCTACGATATATCCGTCACTATCTTCAAGTAATCTTCCGATGACTTTGCTTCCTGAAATCGAAGTGATTGCCTCTTTAGTAAAACCAGCTCCACTCTTATCAAATGAGATTAAATATGATCTTCCATCTGAATTAACAGAAGTAACTGCATACATTTTACCGTCTGAATGTTCTAAAATATCACTATAAATTTTTCCCCCGGTAGCATCATTCAGAGATATTAACTCCTGATAACCAGATCCATCAGAATTTACTGAGAAGATAACACCAAGATCATAAGTACCTCCTCTTAAAGTAGAACCATAATATTTTCCATCTGAAGCCTTAATTATACTGGTCTGGAGATCGAAACCTCCTGTTTCCGGCATATAAAACTCCGTACTAATTGACCCTGAAAAGTTTGATTGCACAAATCCTCCAAAAGGATTAGTAATAATACTTTCTGATTGCTGGCTAAGAGGAATTATTAAAGTATTTAATGAGGTTTTTATAATATTACCTCTAGGCTTTGATCTATTCGATGCAGGATTAAAATCTATTAATTTGGTATAACCGGTTCCATCTTTGTTTACTTTATACAATACCCCTGCATCGAAATCACCACCACTAAAAGTTGTACCTAAAATTTCCGTACCGCTTAATTCAATAATTGAAGCTGAAGGATCAGCGCCATTGGTTGAATTAAAGATCTTAAATACCTCAAAACCTGATCCATTTGGCTGCAGCTTGAAAAAACTACCGGCATCATTATTCCCTCCATTCTCAGTAGTTCCATAAATCACATTATCGCTTCCATATGTCAGTTTTGTAGAAGGATTACTAGCATCTGAAGGCAAGTCAGCAATAACTGCCATCATACTTCCATCCTTTTCTATCTTAAAAATAGTTCCTGATCCATTAGCCCCTCCATTATAGGCTGTTCCATACAAAACACCTTCAATTTCGATTAGTCCTGCGCGTGGATTTGACCCGGTTAAAGCATTATTAAAATTATGGATTACAGAGTACCCTGTACCATCAGTATTAACTTTAAAGATTACTCCATCTGAATTCGTTCCTCCACTTCTTGCTACACCAAATAAAATTCCATTTGACATTATTAATTGTCCGTTTGGGTTACTTCCGGTAGAATTTGTAAACTCATGGAGAATGGTGAAATCAGTTCCATCAATATCTATTGAATAAATTAAACCTGAATTATTTGTTCCTCCATTCGATGTTTGACCATATAATCTGTCACCAGCTTCATTTAATAAAACCTGACCCGATGGAGAATCTCCCGAACTAAAATGATGCAGAATTTCGTAAGTGGTCCAATCCTTGGTAACTCTGAAAATAGTTCCTTTTTCATTATTACCACCCTCTGTGGTTACTCCATAATAATATCCATCAATCCCTTCAATAAGACCATGGTTTATACCTCTTGGAGTAGATTGGAAATTTTTTATAGAAACCAATTTGCTATCGGCACTACTATACCTGAATACTGTCCCGCCTCCTTTACTACCTGAGGCTGAGGAAGATCCAACGAGCTTGACATTTTGACCCTGAACAACAGTGGTAAAACAAAAAGTTAAGAGAATGTAAAATAAAAAGTTCTTAAACATGAAAAAATTGGTTAAATGGATTATATATGGTTAGACATTGATACTTTTAAACTGAAAAAGGTAAACAGAAAAATGGTAAAATTTCGTGTATAAATTTAGCTTCACTAATATTACATATAAAATTCAAATCTGAAAAAATGAGAGACCTAAGGATCATATTCATGGGAACTCCCGATTTTGCTGTTGCATCTCTTGAAGAACTTGTTAAAAATAAGTTTAATATTGTTGCAGTAATAACCGCTCCCGACAAACCAAAAGGCAGAGGACGAAAACCTGCTCCTTCACCTGTAAAAATCTTTGCTGAGGAGCATGACATTGATGTTCTTCAACCTACAAATTTAAAAGATGAAGAATTTCAGCATACTTTAAAAAGCTACAAAGCAAACCTTCAGATCGTAGTGGCTTTCAGAATGTTACCTGAATCAGTATGGTCGATGCCTGAATATGGAACTTTCAACCTACACGCCTCGCTTTTACCCAATTATCGGGGTGCTGCACCAATTAATTGGGCCATAATCAATGGTGAAAAGGAAACAGGAGTAACTACTTTCTTTCTCCAACATGAAATAGATACCGGAAACATCCTTTATCAGGAAAAAGAACCTATCAATGAAAATGATAACGTTGGTGATCTTTATGAAAGATTAATGTATAAAGGAGCCAGACTGGTAGTGAAAACTGCTGAAGCAATAAAAATTGAAAATGAAAAGCCAATACCTCAGAATACTGTTGGAATTCAAATAAAGAATGCCCCGAAAATATTTAAGGAGACGTGTGAAATAAATTGGGATCAGCCTGCTGAAAAAGTTTATAATTTTATAAGAGGGTTATCTCCCTATCCTGCTGCATGGACCTTACTTAAAGAAAAGAATTTTAAAATATTCAGGACTACCAAATCAGAAGAAGAGGCAGATAGTAAACCGGGAACGATCGATACAGATAACAAAACTTTTTTAAAAATTAATTGTAGTGATAAAAAGTTAGTTATTGAAGAATTACAAGCTGCAGGAAAAAAAGAATGACCACAGAAGAATTGTTGAGAGGATATAATTTCTGATTATGAGAATAAGTATGATAGCTGCCAAAAGCGAAAATAATGTTATTGGCAAAGACAATGACCTGATATGGCATATGCCAGGAGACATGAATTATTTTAAAGCTGTAACCAGGAAAAGGTGTATTATCATGGGTCGAAAAAATTATGAGTCTCTTCCCGAAAATTTCAGACCCCTACCCGGAAGAACTAACATAATTATGTCGCGAAACACTGAATACAAAGCACCTGGATGTATTGTTGTGAATTCTGCAGAAAAAGCTTTAGAAGAAGCTAGAAAAACTAATGAATCGGAAGTTTTTATAATTGGTGGAGAGCATATTTACAGGCAGTTTTTAGATTCTACTGATAAAATATATCTCACGGAGATTAAAGAAACATTCGAGGGTGATGCCTTTTTCCCGGAATTAGATAAAAAAATGTTCAAAGAAGTCTCCCGAATAAAAATGCCTGCAGATGAAAAAAATCCTTATAATTATGACTTTACTGTTCTAATTAATACAAAGTAAGTTCAGCGTTAAAATCATAACTTTTTCACAGTCAGATTACTATAGAATTATTTAATTTTGAAGTAAATTGACTAAGACGTGAAGAGATCTTTCATCATATTTTTTCTCATATTTGCATTTAACCTAAATGCTCAACAAGGAGACCCATTAATTGCCGATGACATCATCGTCGTAAAAGTGGGTACTAAAAACTTGCCTGAAAAGCAAAATGCAAGAATTAATCAAGTTGAAATTCTTGATGAAATTCTGAAAATCAAACAAATAAAGGGATACAAACAACCATTTAAAGGATCTTCAAATAAAAACACTCGGGTTCGAAGTAATCATATCCTTTCCTCTTTCTATTATTTAAAATTAGACAAAGGCTCATCACCGGATAGTTTAATAAATGAATTAAATAAAATGGAGGGCATTGAATATGCTGAACCTTTTTATTTGATGAAACCTCTTTATACACCGAATGATCCGGAAGCAGATCCGTCAACAGGGAAACAGAAATATCTGGAAACAATTAATGCATACCAGGCATGGAGTCATGAACAAGGAGATAATAATGTTTATGTAGGAGTTTTGGATACCGGTGTGGATATGGATCATCCCGATTTAACAGGAAATATAAAAATCAATGAAGATGACCCTGTAAATGGAATTGATGATGATGGAGATGGCCTGGTAGACAATTACAGGGGGTATGATTTTTCAAACGATGATAATGAACCGGAAGCGGATAAAAGTTCACATGGAACATCCGTTACCGGAATCGGTTTTTCTGTGACGGATAATAACTATGGATTCGCCGGTGTAGGGTTTAATACCAAATTTGTACCATATAAAATTTTTACTTCACAATCCAACTTTTTCTATCGTGGATATGAGGCGATGATATTTGCTGCCGAAAATGGATGTAAAGTTTTAAACCTAAGCTGGGGCGCACCAAGCGCAAGAAGTAAATATGTTGAAGAAATCATTAATTACATAGTACTCGAACTTGATGTTGTAGTGGTAGCAGCTGCAGGGAATACGAATGGTGAATACGATTTCTATCCTGCTTCTTACACAAATGTACTTTCAGTAGGCTCCACTAATTATAATGATGAAAAAGCCAATTTCGCTTCCTATAGTCCGTATATTGATGTTATGGCACCCGGAAAATCAATATTTGTCACTGCTAATAATGATTTTAAATATTATTCTCAGGGGACAAGCCTTTCAACAGCGATGGTCTCAGCTACTGCCGCATTAATAAGGGCTAGATATCCTGATCTTACAGCCTTGCAAGTAATGGAAAGGATTAGAGTTACAGCTGATGACATTTATCACATTGAAGCCAATAAACCATATAAGGGTAAACTTGGTCATGGCAGGTTAAATGTTGCCCGGGCTTTACTAGATTATACTACTCCCTCTTTAAGAATGATTGATCTGAAATATTATTCAAAACTTGGGAATTATGCTTTTTACGACGATACTCTATCAATTGAAACAACGATATCTAATTTATTAAGTACATCTTCGGATGCAAAAGCAGTAATTAAGAGTAATAGCCCTTATGTCACAATCATTGATTCTGTTTTTAATATTGGAAATCTAAATTCAAATGAATGGAAAAATAATAATAATTCTCCATTTAAAATCTACATTGACCCGACAACTCCACCTGGTCAACAGCTTAGGTTTACACTTCATTTTTCAGATAATGATTATGCAGCCTCTCAACCATTTGACATTTTTACTGAACCTTCCTTTTTCGAAATTGAAGGTAAAAACTTAAAGTTAACAGTAGGATCTTCAGGTACATTGGCATTTGATTCCGATTCTTTAAGAAATGGAATCGGTTTAGTATATAATGACACGCTAATTTCCAGAAGCTTAGGGTTATTTTATTTTCACTCCTCTGATTCAGCTGACAATAGCTTCCTGACAATCGAAAAACCAATACATAATAAAGATTTCCAGGCTACTAAATATTTAAAAAAGTAAAGAGGAAAAACATTAATTATCAGGAAATTTCAAGCAGATTTGAAAAATCCACTGATGGCATCCAAATAGAACAGCACTTGTTTGCCGACAACACAACTACTGACAAGGACTTTATTATTTTAGAATATAACATATTCAATAGTTCCACCTCCCCAATTAATGATTTTTACATTTCATTACTTTCAGACTATTCTATAAATGAAGATTCTTCCAATAGGTTGTTCACTGATGTAGAATCACAATTGACTTACGCGTTCGATGCAAATAATAATATTTATACCGGTATTGCTGCGATTAATACTGACAATTTTATAAGCAGAGGTATCGACCTATCGAATTATAATGGTAATAGCAGTGACATAAATTTACCATTTACTAAAACCGAGAAAGCTGATTTTATATTAAATAATTTAAAAAATGAAGCCGGACTCAACGGTAATGGAAACGACATAGCTGGATTCTCAGGAACTAAAATAACCAGTTTAAATTCTGGGGAACTAAAGAATGTCGTTTTTGTAATAACAGCAGGAAATTCACTAGAAGCCTTAAAGGAAAATATCTCAACAGCATCTGAAGCTTATGCTCAAATAAAACAAAGCCCTGAAAATGAATTTTACACAACCATTTGTAAGGGTGAAAATGCTGAGATAAATCCTGGAAACTCAATTTTTAATTTTTACTCTGACCCGACCGGTTCGAATAAAATTGGTAATGGAGGCTCCTTTTTGATAGAAAATCTTCAAAATGATACTACTATCTATTATAATAGCCATGACGTCAGAGGAATGGGAATAATGAAAACAGCAATTATTAATATTGATGTTCCTCAGGATTCATTTTCTATATCCTCTAACCCTCTATACTTGAGCGAATCATCTGATAGCACCGTTACTTTTAAAGCTTACCCTTCAAATGCAAAATCATATAACTGGGTGTTTGAAAATGGATTGACTTCTACAAATCAAAATCAGACTATCAAATATAACCAGGAAGGCTATTATGATATTACACTTACAATAGAAAGCCCGTTTGGTTGCGAAAATAAGTTTAGTTCTACCCTGGAGGTGATTAACAGACCAAATAAACCTGACATTAAAAATACATATTACGAAGTATGTAAAAATGAAGATCTGGAAATATTAATAGAACTGCAGGAAGAACTTTATTTCTTTAGAAAAAGTGACATGAATGATCTGATCTCATCAGGTAATAAAATATTAATCTCCAATATTGATCAGGATACAGCTGTATATGTATCAAGAAAAGAAAACAATATATATTCAGAACCTGTAAAGATTATTATTAAATCCTACCAACCAAATGCCAATTTTCAATTTTCACATAATCCTGACCCTGCATCAGGGGCATCTGTTTTAGTTGAAGCAGATGATAATACTCATGTGTCTTATGATTGGAATATCAATGGCCTGTTACTAACTGAAACACCACTAGTCCAACACGAAATTCTGAATTCGGAAGATCAGTATTTCGAATTAAAAGTGATTGATTCTATGGGTTGTTCAGGAACTATTCAAAAGACTTTATCACCACGTGAATTAAATGTGATGATAAAAGATACTATCCTGATCTGTCACGATTCTCAAGTAGTAAAAATTAATCCGGATGAAGAGGGTACTTATCTTTATTATACTGACAGCGAATTAACTAATTTAGTTCATAAAGGCAGATACTATGAAAAGCCTCTAATTTCATCAACAGACTCTATTTATATAGTTAATTTCACTGAATTCCATAAAAGTTCACCACAGAAAGTTATCCTGAGAAAACTACCAGAATCAAAACCTGTTATTATAGCAAATAATGAATCATTAAACCTGGCATCTAATAAGACAGTTAATTTAACAATCGAAAAAAAAGAGTTTGTAAAATATCAATGGCAATTTCCAAATGGAGCTACTGCCACCCGTTTACAAATCGAATACTCCTTTTCAGAACCAGGCCTTTATTCGTTTAGTTTAATAGGAACAGATAGCCTGGGCTGTAATCATACCGGGTTTATAACAATTGAAGTAGTAAATGAGCCTTTATTAGATATCGATGATGATCTAACAAAACTGATTTCCTTATTCCCTAACCCTGCATCTGATTATCTATTTATCAAAAGTGAAAAGATAGTGGAGGACTGGAAAATTATCGATGCAGCAGGGAATGAAATTGAAAATGGACAAGGAAATACAATTAATATCTCCCCATATGCAGCAGGCATATACTATCTAATAGTAAATAAAAAAGCACTACCATTCATTAAGAATTAGTAATGCTTAATTATATGCGGTAATATATTTTATTGCTGTGAAAAGACTCTTTTCATCAGATCTGTGGTTCGTGCTATTGGGTTCTCACGTATATTAGCCTCTTCTTTTCTTATTAATTCAAACAATCCATCAATTGCTTTTTCAGTAACATATTTGTCAAGATTTACTTCCACAGGTTCAACAAACGGAATTTTATTATAAGCAGAGGCAACATCGCTGTAATATTTTGTTGCATTAACATCTTCTAATGAATTGTGGATCGGTGGCTGGAATTTACCGACCAGCTGATCATAGGTAGTTCGACGTAAATACTTGGTTGCTGCATCATCTTCCCCTTTCAAAATATTCCATGCATCCTGTATAGTCATAGAAGTTATTGCATTAATAAAAATAGGTTTTGCCTCAATAGCGGCTTTTTCTGCTGCTCTATTCATTGAAAGGATAAAATCGTCAACGGGTTTATCCAACCCTACACTTCTTAACCTGGTTTCCACCTTCTCAATTTCTTCGGGAAAAGGAATTTTTATCAGTGGGTTCCCGAAATAACCATTTAGTTCCGAAGCCTCATTAGTTCCTTTTATTGTCCCTTGTTTCAGGGCCTGTTTTAATGCATTAGATACATCCTCAGATGTTAGCCCTGTTCCGGAACTCCCGATGGCATCATTAACAGAATCTATTGTCTGTTGAATCTGTGAAGAAGTACAGGCAGTAAATAAAAAAACAAGCAAGTATAATAATCTGTTCTTTCTCATGTGACTAAAAAAATTGCGTTCTAATAAAAAGAATAACTTAAATTCGAATTTAATTAAATTATTGTATCAACAACCATACCATGCAAGAAATTAGAGCATATATCATAACAATCGGTGATGAAATCCTATACGGTCAAATTGTAGATACAAATGCACAATGGATGAGTGCCTTACTAGATGAATCAGGTATAAAAACAATAAGGAGGCTAACTATTGGTGATGATAAAGACGAAATCCTTTCAGCATTTGAAGAAGCAGAAAAAGATTCAGATTTAGTATTAATCACAGGGGATTAGGACCTACGCCTGATGACCTGACTAAGCCTTGTCTTACTGAATACTTTAACGATAAGCTCGAAATCAGGGAGGAAGCTTTAAATGATTTGTCAGATTTATTTAAAAAATTAGACAAGGAACTCTCTCCTCTCAACAAAAAACAAGCTGAATTGCCTACCCGAGCAAAATATCTAAAAAATGATATGGGTACTGCACCAGGGATCTGGATGGAAAGTGAAAAGAATACAGTATTCGTTTCAATGCCGGGAGTGCCTTATGAAATGAAATTTTTGATGAAAGAAAGAGTCCTTCCTGAAATAAAAAAAAGGTTTAAGCCTCCTTCGATTGTCCACCGTAGAATAAACACAGTTGGAATAGGAGAATCCTGGCTGAGTGAAATAATTGGTGAAAAAGAAAAAGAACTACCACCACATATCAGATTGGCTTACCTCCCCTCCCCAGGCATTGTCAAACTCAGGTTTACTGCTAAAGGTACCGATAAAAAACAGCTAATAAAGGATGTTAATTATACAATTAATGATTTCAGACCCCTTATTGAAAAATACATATACGGATATGATGATGAAAAGCTGGAAGAAGCCATAGGGAGAGTATTAAAATTTCAGGGAAAAACAATTGGGACTGCTGAAAGCTGCACCGGAGGTAAAATAGCGCATAAAATCACCTCTGTTCCGGGGAGTTCTGAATATTTCCTCGGATCAGTAGTGAGTTATAGCAATGATATTAAAATTAATGTGTTGGGTGTAAAAAAAGAGACTATTGAAAAAGAAGGAGCTGTCAGTGAAGAAACAGTAAAACAAATGGCAGTTGGAGCCAAAAACCTTCTGAAAACTGACATTGCAATATCTACTAGTGGTATTGCCGGACCTGGAGGGGGAACAAAAGAAAAGCCCGTTGGAACTATTTGGTTAGGGTATGCTGATGAAAATCAAGTGATTGCAAAAAAAATCAATTTGGGAAAAGACCGGGCTATGAATATCGAATATACAACAATTGCTGCCTTAAACCTGCTAAAAAAACACATCATGTAAGAATTATATTCTACAAAAAAATAATTTAACAAAATTTTATATTAAACAATCTTAGTTAAATCAGTATTTACAGACGATTATTTCAATAGCTCCTTATTGAATATCTATGAAATTGTTGTTACTTTTGAAGAACTCAATAAACAACATCGAAAACACTCGAATCATGGCATTAGAAAAAATGGTGATGCCCAAGATGGGAGAAAGTGTTATGGAAGGCACTATTCTCACTTGGCTAAAACAGGTGGGTGATACCATCGAGCAAGACGAATCAGTTCTAGAGGTAGCAACAGATAAAGTTGACACAGAAGTTCCTGCAACCCATGCAGGAGTATTAAAAGAGATTCTTGTCGAAGAAGGCGACGTGGTAGAAGTTGGGAAACCAATTTGTGTAATCGAAACAGAAGGCGAAGGATCTGACGATGCTAATGACACCTCATCAGAAGAAGTAGAAGAAGAAAAAGAAAAAGCTCCTGCTAAGAAGGAAGAAAAAATAGCTGCAGAAGCAACTCCTGCTCCGGTAGAAGATAAATCCAGATTTGAAAGTGACCGTTTTTATTCTCCTTTGGTTAAGAATATCGCTAAAGAAGAAAATATATCAGAGGAAGAATTAGAAAAAATCCCAGGTACTGGAAAAGATAACAGGGTTACTAAAAAAGATATTTTAAATTACCTTGATACTCGAAAAACCTCATCAGCTGCACCTACTGTATCTAGTAATGGCGCGGCAAGTCAGCAGGTTAAACCTTCAGTACCTGTTTCTGTCAGTGGTGATGATGAAATCATAGAGATGGACAGAATGCGAAAAATGATTGCCGAAAGAATGGTTGATTCTAAACGCACTTCACCTCACGTGACTTCATTTGTAGAAGCTGATGTTACCAACCTTGTTAATTGGAGAAACAGACATAAAAACGATTTCAAAAACCGATACGGTGGAAGTCTTACTTTTACACCAATTATGATCGAGGCTGTGGTAAAAGCCATAAAGGATTATCCAATGATAAATATCCAGGTAGACGGCAATAAAATTGTTAAGAAAAAAAATATCAATATAGGAATGGCTGTGGCCCTTCCTACTGGCAACTTAATTGTACCTGTCATTCATAATGCAGATCAGTTAAATATTACCGGGTTAACACTAAAAGTAAATGACCTGGCAAAAAGAGCACGAGAAAATAAGCTAAAGCCGGATGATCTTCAAAACGGTACTTATACTGTTTCAAATGTTGGTAGTTTCGGTAACGTAATGGGTACTCCAATTATCATGCAACCTCAGGTAGGAATTTTAGCATTAGGAGCAATTCAGAAAAAACCTGCTGTAGTGGAAACTCCAACTGGTGATGCAATTGCTATCCGTTACAAAATGTTCTTATCTCATAGTTATGACCATAGAGTTGTAGATGGGGCTCTTGGAGGCATGTTCGTTAGACGAGTAGCTGATTATCTTGAGAAATTTAATGTAAATCAGGATCTATAAGAAAAATATCCAATTCAAATATAAGCCCGGATGATATCCGGGCTTTTTTTATTCGAAAATCATTTGGCAGAATATTAACCGGTTTAATTAAATTAGTAGAAATAAGCTAACAGATTCTATTTTCATGAAATACAAAGCTCCGTATTTATACTTCTCTCCACATATTGAAACAATACTCCCATCATTATTTAGGAAAGTAGAAGGAGTTGAATATAAACGAGAGCGTTTGACCACTCCGGATAATGATTTTCTGGACCTTGACTGGTTACATGACGATAATAAAAAACTGGTGATTGTTTGCCATGGTCTTGAAGGCAGCAGTGACAGGCCATATGTAAAAGGGATGGCCAAAGCATTACATAACAGCAATTTTGATATCCTCGCATGGAATTACCGTGGATGCAGTGGTGAAATAAATAATAACCTCAGGTTTTATCATAGTGGGGCGACAGATGATCTTGAATTAGTTATAAACCATAGCATTTCATTAGGCTACCATGAAATATTTCTTATAGGGTTTAGTCTGGGAGGAAACCTTGTACTTAAATACTGTGGTGAAAAGGAAGAAAACATTCAGGAACAGGTGAGAAAAGTTGTGGCATTTTCAGTGCCATTAGATCTTGAAGCAGGAAGTAACAGGATTGCGGAGCCTTCAAACTTTATCTACGAAAGGCGTTTTTTAAATAATTTGATTGAAAAAGTAAAACAAAAAGCTGCAATAATGCCTGATAAACTATCGACAGCCCACATCAAAAAAATAAAAACTTTATACGATTTTGATAACTTTTATACTGCTCCTATTCACGGATTTAAAAATGCCTCTGATTATTACTCCAAATGCAGTTCAATAAATTATGTGACAAATATCAAAATACCTACCCTGATTATTAATGCCAAAAATGATCCTTTTCTACCGGCAAAGTGCTACCCGGCAGAGTTGTTAAGTAAAAATGAAATGATAACATTCGAATTCCCTGAAAGAGGCGGGCACGTAGGATTTACAGAATTTAACCAGGATCGAATGTATTGGTCAGAAAAAAGGGCTTTAAAATTTATTCTAAAATAAATTCAAAGCCCGTTATTCATTTTAATCTTCTATTATATTAATCTTTTCGATTTTATCTCCTTGTCTGATATCGTCAATGACGTCAAGTCCTTCGATAACCTTACCAAAGCAGGTATGGTTCCTGTCAAGGTGTGAAGTGTTATTACGACTATGACAAATGAAAATTGAGACCCACCGGTATTTCTACCTGCATGTGCCATAGATAATACTCCTCTGTCGTGATATTGATTTTCACCATCAAGTTCACAGTCTATAGAATAGCCCGGACCACCTGCCCCGGTTCCATCAGGACATCCTCCTTGAATAACAAAATCAGGAATAACCCTATGAAATGTTAAACCATCATAAAAACCCTTCTTTGAAAGGTCTACAAAATTCTTAACTGTGTTTGGAGCGTCTTTTTCATAAAACTCCACATTCATTGTTCCTTTTTCAGTTATTATTTCAGCTTTCATTTATTAGATATTTAATTAATCTGCACAAAAATAATCCAAATTATTGCCGGTTGAACCACTTTATGTAAGAATTTAACAACCTAAAATAGTTTTTTTTAAGCCTGTTAACCTTAAATTAGATAGTTTTGCAATTGTCTTAAAAATTAAATTAATGTCAGAACTGGATAGTATAAGACTTAATTTCAATGAAGAAAGTCTGTTTCTTTTAAATCTCAGTATTGCATTTATTATGTATGGGGTTTCACTGGATCTAAATTTAAAATCCTTTAGAGAAGTAGTTAAAAATCCAAGTCCTGCCATTGGTGGTGTCGTTTCCCAATTTATCTTATTGCCAGCATTAACATTTCTGTTAGTATTAATCATGAATCCCTACCGGGACTAGCAATGGGTATGATATTAGTAGCAGCATGCCCGGGTGGAAATGTATCCAATTTTTTTACCCATCTGAGCAAAGGAAATGTTGCATTATCCGTAACCCTTACCATTATAGCTTCTTTTCTTGCAATAATTTTCACCCCGCTTAATCTCGAGGTCTGGGGTGAATTGCTAGGAAATAAAAAAAATATCGCCGTAGAAGTTGATTTCTGGAAAATGATGAAAACTATAGGCCTCATTATCGGGATTCCATTAATTTCAGGAATGCTTACTAGAAAATATTTTCCGGTTTTTAGTGAAAAGGCTAAAAAGATCATAAAGTCTGTTTCAATGATCATACTTTTAGCAATAATCGTTATTGCCTTTTCAAAGAATATTGACCTCTTTTTAAAGTACTGGCATTATGTATTCTTTTTAGTACTGATTCATAATTTACTAGCTCTTTTACTTGGTTTTGCAGTTGGTAAAATCAGCGGTAAAACACTAGCTGATACAAAAACTATTACAATAGAGACGGGTATTCAAAATTCGGGTCTGGGCCTTGTAATTATTTTTAATTATTTCCAGGGCCAGGGTGGAATGGCATTAATTGCTGCCTGGTGGGGAATTTGGCATATAATTTCCGGACTCGTCATTTCGCAGGTATTCAATTTCAGATCCACCGATAAAGGCCAGCCAGCTTCCATATGAGAATTCTTTTAGGCAACATATTATACTACCCCCTAAAAATCTGGGTCAGAATTGCATGCAGCCTTTATTTCAGCGAGTTTAAAGTTAATGGGTTAGAAAAAATTCCTGCGGAAGGGCCAATTATCATTGCTGGAAATCACCAAAACGCATTACTCGATGCAATGATTCTTAGTGTTATTTCTAAAAGGAATCCACATTTCTTAACAAGAGCCAGTGTATTTAAAAATAAAATAATTGCATCCATTTTAAAAAGCCTGAAAATGATCCCGGTATTCAGATTCAGAGATGGTATCGGAAGTGTTCGTAAAAATTCTCAAAGTTTTGAATCTGCTCATCAAGTGCTGGAGAAAAATCAGGCAATAGGAATTTTTCCTGAAGGTAACCATGACCTTAAATACAGGCTTAGACCTTTACAAAAAGGTATTGCCAGAATTGCATTTGAGACAGAAAAAAGAAATGATTATAAAAAAGGGGTTAAAATAGTCCCTGTTGGAATTCATTACGAGGATCATTTTGAAAGTCGAAGCAGGGTATTAATTACTATTGGCGATCCGGTCCTGATAAAAGATCATGTTCCCGCTTTCATTCAAAATGAAAGACAAGGTTATGAAAATTTGTTAGAAGATCTTAGCAGAAAAATGAAAACACTAATCTTAAATTTTGATTCAGCTTCTAGTTACACCTCAATGCTAAAGATCTTCAACTCAAAAAGATTGAAAAAGAAAAAAGTAGCTGTACAATTTAAATCTGATCAAAAATTGATTCAGGAAATACTCAAATTTGATAGTCAAACTGAGATTAACAAACCTGGCAATTGGTATGCCCCGGTGGGCAAATTAAAATGGTCGATTTATCTTATCTCTGATATTATTTTTTACATACCAAGAAAACTTATCAACAAACTAATTCTCAATAAAGTCAGTGATAAGCATTTTTATGCAACAGCGGCCTTTACATCAAAAATTTTCCTGTATCCCTTTTTTGCAATTATTATTTATTTCATTTTAACTGTTTCTGTTGATTCCTTTTGATCAACGCTTTTCAGAATCATATCAGCTGCTTTCTCTGCGATCATTATTGTCGCTGCATTAGTATTTCCTGAAATTATAGTTGGCATTATTGAAGCATCAACTACTCTTAGTCCATCTATTCCTCTAACCTTTAATTCATGATCCGTTACTGCCATATCATCTGTTCCCATTTTACAGGTACCGACAGGATGATAAAGTGTTTCTAATGATTTTAATATATGTTCTTTTAATGCTTTGTCGTCTGACAGATTAGTTGGAAATATCACTCCATTAGGATTGTATTTTCGTAATGGTTCTGAATGTGCAACACCGATAGCTTTTTTATCCCTGAAAGCAAAACATACAAATCCTTATTTACAGATAAAAAATTAGGTTGAATAATTGGTGGATCATAAGCTGATTTACTCCTGATTGATACGAAACCCCGACTTTCAGGTCTGATCAAAATTACCATTATCCCATATCCATCCTTCCTGGGAAACGTACTTAGATCGTAAATATCAGTAGAATAGTCATTTTTTATACCGATAGGTGTAAAATGAAATTGCAGATCTGGCCTTTTCAGGTCCGGATCAGATTTTAAAAATGCATTTGCTTCAAGAGGACTATTACTCAATGGACCTGAATTAAATACCAAATGATTCAGGGTTGCTTTGAACATATTGAAGGGTTTAAGTAAAGTATTACCAGTAGGTATATTTACTTCTCCGGAAATACCACTCCAAATATGGTCCGTTAAATTTTGCCCTACTCCTCCTAAATCCTTATTCACTTCAATATCAAATTTTTGTAAGGTTTTTGATGGCCCAATACCTGACAACATTAAAACCTGTGGTGACTGAATTGAACCTGCTGATAAGATAACCTCTTTCTTACATTTGATAATTGTTTTTTCACCATCAATATCTACCTCCACCCCCACTGCTTTATTGTTTTCAATAATGATCCTTTGGACAAAGGCTTTAGTGAATACATGTAGGTTATTTCTTTTTAGAATTGGTTTCAAAAAGGCCTTTGCTGTACTATGTCTTTGGTTATCTTTTATTGTAAACTGAAGCATACTTGCGCCTAACTGCTCCTTACCATTGTAATCGTAGTTATAAGGTATATCATGGATTTGACAACTTTCTATGAAAGCACTCCCCAACTCTGTAGGTTGCTTTGAGAAAGCTACATTTAAAGGTCCTTTATTTCCATGATACTCATTATCGATATCTTCATTATTTTCAGATTTTATAAAATAAGGAAGAACGTTATCATAAGACCACCCCTTATTTCCCAGTTTCTCCCACTCATCAAAATCGTTTTTATTACCTCTTACATAGGCCATTGCATTCGTACTACTACTCCCTCCTAATGTCTTTCCCCGTGGAACGAAAATCTTTCTATTGAGTACATTCTTTTGTTCTTCAGTCCAAAAAGACCAATCTATCTTAGTATTATTCAATTTTGAGTAAGCACCTGGAATTTTAATTTCAGGCATCTTGTCCTTTTCTCCTGCTTCTAGTAAGGCAACACTTAATTTTTCTTCAGAAGATAATCTATTAGCCAAAACACAACCTGCCGATCCGGCACCAATTATAATATAGTCGAATGTCATTTTAATTATTTTTATATCTATTAGGATTATTTACATTTAACAGTAAAACATTCAGTAGTTAATTAATAAAGTTTAGATTAATAATTGGAAAATATTTTATCTTATTTATAATACCCGTATAATTATATTGCTTTTTATGTCAAAGACATACTTTTTATTGTGATGTTGACTGTATGAGATTATTATTTTTTTATTAGCCTTCTTTATATTTTACAATCCTCTGGTACTTGCGGATAACAAGGATAGAGTTTCAGAAATTAAAGAACTGAAATCTTTATTAGTAGAAGCAGAATCTGATACAGTAGAATCAGTACTATGTGCTAATATCGGTTATTTATTTTTTGAAATTAGTCCAGATAGTTCGCTTTACTACGGACAAAAAGGTTTAAGAATAGCTGAAAAAATCGATTACAGTTACGGGATTGAAAAAAACCTGGTGGTGATTGGACTCTATTATATGAATATTGGATTACATTCTACCGCCCTGGAAAAAGCATATATAGCGCTGGAACATAGCTTAACGCGTCCTGATAATTATGCTGATCATTCGGATTGTTACAATCTAATTGGTATGATCTATAACAATAATAATAATTATAAAGAGGCTGTTAAATACTATTATAAATCATTAGAAACAGGAAAAAGAGCTGAAGATTACATTAAGGTATGTAGGGCCCACAATAATCTGGCAAACAGTTTTATTCAAACTACCCAATATGACTCTGCGACTTTTCATTTGAATAAATCATTAGATCTTAATGAGATCACTCAAAACGAGTCCATGAAGGCATTTAATTATTCCAATCTCGGTGAGGTAAATCTATATCTGGGAAATTATGATAAAGCTATAGTTTACATCAATTTTTCGATTGATATAAATAAGGAGATTAATAACCCTCGATTGAGATCGAATAATTATAAAGTATTATCAAACATTTACCTGAAAAGCGGCCAGACTGATAAAGCCATTTTCTGGGCAAAAAAAAATATAGAAAACGCAAAGTCAGCTAATAGTTTTAAAGAAGAAGTAGAAGGACTCTTGTTATTACACGAAGCTTTTAAAATTAAAAAAGATTATAAAAATGCGTTGAAATATCTCGACATAGCGGACAGCTTGAGGTTCAACATTAATAAAAGTGAACTAGATGCAGGTATTGAAGTTTTACAAAAGGATTTCGAACTAAAAGAAAAGAAAAACGAAATTCTTCTACTTGAAAAAGAAAATGAATTAAAAAACAGAAAGTTATCCTATAGCCAGAAAAAAGTAAGGATGCAATGGTACATAATCCTTATGGCGCTTATTATATTAATTTTGATTGGCTACTTATTTTACGTTGCCAGGAACAGGTATAAAACTAAAGTCAAATATATAGCAGAACTCAAAAAGAAGAATAAACTCATTCAGAAACAGTCAAAAGAATTAAACTCTCTTAATCAAAATCTGGAAAAAAGGGTTGCAGAAAGAACACGGGAGCTTGAAGCTAAGAATGAGCAATTACAAGAGTATGCATTCATCAATTCTCACAAATTAAGAAGCCCTGTTGCTACGATACTAGGTTTAATCCATCTTCTGAATAAAGACATGATAAATGCATTCGAAGAAAAAGAATATAACTGCAGGCTAAAAAATGCTTTAGATGAGCTTGACGAGGTTATTCGCGAAATAACTACGACACTTGAAAAATAAATGCCACACCCACCTAATCAAAGAATAGTAATATTTAATTTTTATTTAATTATATTTACTGTCAAATAACACGATTTTTAAAGATTTGATAGTAATTCGCACATTTTTTATCCTAGTTGTTTGTACCTATAGTCTTTATGCTCAAAAGAATATAGATTTCAATCGTTTTGATGAGATACTGGAAGAAAAGTATCGAACAGGTGATTTTTCCGGTATATCATTGATCAGTGTTAACGGAAAAGTAAAGTATGAAAAAGCTTTTGGCTATGCTGATTTTAAAGATGAGGAGCTATTATTCACCGATTCAGAATTCAATCTCTGTAATGGATCTGATATAGCTAAATTATTATCAATAAGCTGGCTAATTGAGCAAAACAAAGTTTCTCTTGAAGATTCCGTTTCTCAGTACCTTCCTGAATTTGAAAAATACCCTTATATAACATTAAAAAATATACTAACACACACTTCAGGACTTGAGGATATAAATCCAGATAATGAACTGACAAAATATAACGACAATCGATCTCTAATAGAGGAAATAATTCAGAAACAAGACAATGTTAATACAGGGAATTATAAATATAGTCACGTCAATAGCATTATCATTGCTGCAGTAATTGAGAAAATCTCTGGTCTAAAATTTGAGGATTTTTTCTATGAAACTATCAGTCCGATTATTGGATTACCCAGAACCGAATTCATTACCTTAAAAACAGCTTTTAAACACTCTAAAGCAGATAGCCGATATGCGTTAGGATATAAAAAGACTCAGTCAGAAGAAATAATCGAAATGGATCCTGAAAACGAGACGCTCAATTATCCTGAGGGAAATTTATGGTCAGGAGGAAATGACATATTAAAGATGTATGATTTTCTTTTTCAAAGTGAATATATATCAGATGGTACACTTGAAAAAGTTCTGGGTTCAAATACATCCCCTGTTTTATTCAAAAAAATAGGATCAATAGAAAACCCTGGTTATGGTTTCGAAGGAGAATGTGATGGATACAATGTGTTATTCTATTATTTCCCGGGTACTAAAACTCAATTCATTTTATTAAGTAATTACGGCTTTAGTGACCTTTTTAATGACGAGTATGAAATTCTAAAAGTGATTAATCTTATATGATAAAAAACCTTATCGCATTACTAAATAGAAATTGTTGTTATCTTTTCTTTTTTCAAAACTCGTCGAATATCTATTCTGTTTTTTTTGTATATTAAATCTAAAAGGCTCTGTTAATCGTTTAATTACCAACAGGGAATCAGTCAATGGGATTAGTACTTTTATTAAGAGAATACGATTATAATAATGCACACATCATGAGAAGTAAGCTTCAACAACATGGAGTTCCTGTCGTGTTGATTGATGAAGAGACTTCAGTTACCCTTCCCCATCTAAAAACTCTTATTGGAGGAATTGGGTTAATGGTCTTAGAGGACGATTACGAAATGGCTCGTGACATCCTTGGGTTAAAATATGAATCTCCTTCAAAAATAGTCGTATGTCCCCACTGTAATTCAACTAATTCTAAACCAATTCAAGATGAATTAATAATGAATTTGATCGCCAGAGTATTTAAAATATTTACCCCTGACAATCAAATTCAAACAAATGATAAAAAATATCAATGCCTTGATTGTGGCAATACTTTCCTTTATTAACTATTAATTTCTCTCATCACCTTCTCTATCACCTCTATTACCTTTTCATATTCTTCTTCAGTTATACAATAAGGAGGTAAAAAATAAACAACATTCCCAAGCGGTCTTAAGAGGACGTCATGTTTTAAAAATGTAGGATAAAGCCTGTGCCTTACTTCGTTAAAATAACCCGTATCTTTTAATGTTTTAACTTCAAAAGCAAGTATAGTCCCTAAATGCCTGACGTTTTTGATTGCCCTGTTTCCACCAAGCCTGACTGAAGACGATTTATGCCATTCACTGATCTTTTTGATCTTTTTTTGACACTCATCAGACTTTAATAATTCCATACTTGCAACACCTGAGGCACATGCTATTGGATTACCGGTATAGCTATGCCCATGAAAAAACGTCTTTAAAAGATCACTGGTTTGAAAAGGCTTTTGGATGTCCAGAGTACATGTTGTAGCTCCTAAAGCCATGGTTCCACCTGTCAAGCCCTTTGATAAGCACATAATATCAGGATTGTGTCTTAGGTGGTCGCAAGCAAACATTTTACCGGTTCTGCCAAAGCCAGTAAACACTTCATCAGCTATGCAAACAACACCGGCTCCTTTAGCCATACTCAACATGGTATCTAAAACCTCAGTATCGTAAATCCTCATTCCGGCAGAACCCTGAACCAAAGGTTCGAAAATAAAAGCAGCCACATCATCTGAGTCAATAATATCTGCAAATTGCTTTAAAACATCTTGTTGATTTTCAGAACCTGGAAAATCAATAAATTCAACATCAAAAAGGTATGGTATAAAAGGCTTTACAAATACATCCCGGTCACCCACAGACATTGCTCCAAATGTATCACCATGGTAACTTCCATTTATCGCTATGACCTTTTTTTTCTCTATCTTTTGATTATGCCAGTACTGAAAAGCCATTTTCAACGCGACTTCTACAGCTGTTGATCCGTTATCGGAAAAGAATACTTTCTTTTGATTTTTGGGAGTTATGCTTAAAACCTCTTCAGCCAGTTTGACTGCAGGTTCGTGGGTGAAACCAGCAAATATCACATGTTCAAGGTCTGCTGCCTGTTTTGCGACCGCTTTTGCTATATGCTTATTACCGTGACCATGCAAATTCACCCACCAGCTTGATACGCCATCAATAATTCGCCTGCCATCTTCTAATTCTATATAAATACCATCTCCTTTTACTGCTGGTAAAGGGTTTTCATTACCACCCAAGCTGGTAAAAGGATGCCATATTACTTCTTTATCTCTTGAAATAAGATTATCTGCCATATTATATTTTCTCTCTTATTCTTTCTGCGTATTTTTTAATTTCTTTTTTAGTAATCTTCTCCTCGGTGTAAATGTGCAGTAACTCCTCTAATCCACTTCGTTGTAAGATTATCTCCTGACTTTCCGGGTTCGGATCACCATTAAAAACAATCCCCCTCACTGGAATTTCATTTTGTGATAACCAATCCAGTGTCAACAAAGTATGATTTATGGATCCCAGGTATAAATTTGAAACAACTATTACCTCTGCATTTACTCTTCTCGCTATGTCAATAACATTTTCCTGATCGTTTAAGGGCACAAGTACACCCCCTGCGCCTTCAATAATCAAATGGTTATTAGTTTCCGGTAACTCAATTCTTTGTAAAGAAACTTCGACTTCCTCTTTCTTACCAGCTGCGTGAGGAGAAGCAGGTGTCTTCAGTTTTATTCCTTCTTCATGAAATTTACTTTTTTTATTAGACACTAATGTACGAACAGAATCCGTATCACCTGGAAGGCCAGCCTGAATCGGTTTCCAGTAATCTGCCTTTAACGCTTCGCATAATATAGCTGAAAAAACAGTTTTACCGCTATCTGTACCTATTGCAGTTACAAAAAATCTATGAGCCATTATTGACAATTTAAAGTGTTAGTCCGTCAAACAATTTGTTAATATCTTCTTTTGTATTATCAGAATGCAAGCACACCCGGATTCTTTCTGATCCCTTTTTAACTGTAGGTGATTTTACCGGCCGAACTTCTATATTATCAGCTCTAAGTACTTCGCATACCCGGTCTACCCTTTCGTTTCCCGGAATTATAATTGATTTTATAGGTGCTTTTGAATCAATCAGGTTCATTTCTAAACCAAAATCAGCTCTCTTCGCAATTTCAGAAAACAATGCCATATTTCTTTGTAATCCTATTCTCTTTCTTTCACCATATTCACCAGAAAAGAGCTTAGTTGCCCCTTTAATTAATGCTACCTGGTGATCAGGAGGAGCTGTAGTATATATAAAGGGGCGAGAAGTATTTATTATAAAGTCTATTAATTCACTATTACCGGCTACCAAAGCCCCATGAGTCCCAGGGCCCTTTCCATAAGTATAAATTCGAGTTAAAAGTCTATTTTCAAGATTTTCTGCAATGGCCAGGCCTTTTCCATTAATCCCATACCACGCTGTAGTATGTGCTTCATCTAAAATAATTCCGGCATCGAACTTCTCAGCAATTTCCACAAGCTTAAGAAGATTTACAAAATCACCATCCATACTATATACTGATTCAGCAACAATAAATATTTTGCCTTGGCCAAATCGGTCAATTTTCCTTTCAAGGTCTTCAAAATCATTATGCTTAAAAGGATATGATTCAGCAAAATTTAACCTGACACCATCCTTCATGCAAGCATGACTCAATTCATCATAGAAAATAGTATCTCCTCTTTGAGGCAAAGATGAAAGTACTGCTAGGTTTGCCTGGTATCCCGATGAAAAAATCAATGTGGCCTCGGCATTGTAAAAATTAGCCAGATAGTCTTCTGTTTCTTGGATATAATCACTATTCCCACCTAAAAGTCTGCTACCTGAGCTACCTGCTTTAAAAGGCCTTCTATTTAATTCCTCATTTAGAATTAATTTCAATTCTTCGCTTTTACTAAGGTTCAGGTAATCATTTGAAACGAAATCAATTCCATCGCCTATCCCTACCAATCGCCGGTAAGTACCTGTGGCTTTCTTTTTCTCAAGAAACTCTGTAATAAAATTATTTATTGATTTCATTCTATATCCCTACCCCATAAAAGATAAAAAAGCTGCCATTTCTGGCAGCTTTAATAATGATTTCAGTTTTAATTTTTTAAGCTACCGTGGCTTTCTCCTGATCTTTAAATGCCTTTCTTGGTTTCAGATTCAACACCTGGAAAAGCTCTTCATCTTCATTCACTTCAGGGTTTGGAGTGGTAAGAAGTTTATCTCCGGCAAATATCGAATTCGCTCCCGCCATGAAACAAAGTGCTTGTTCTTCCTGAGACATTCTCACTCTCCCGGCTGATAACCTTACCATTGCTTTAGGCATTATGATTCTCGCTGTCGCTATCATTCTGATCATATCCCATACTGGCACTTTTGGTTGCTTTTCCATAGGAGTTCCTTCAACAGGCACTAAAGCATTCACAGGAACTGATTCAGGATGTTCTGGTAAAGTAGCTAAGGTATGTAGCATGCCAACTCGGTCTTTCTCTGTTTCGCCAAGTCCTATTATACCTCCTGAACAAACAGAAATTTTAGCTTTTCTCACATTTTCCAATGTATCAAGCCTGTCATCGTAATTTCTTGTTGTAATTATCTCATTATAATGTTCTTCACTGGTATCGAGGTTATGGTTATAAGCATATAACCCGGCTTCTTGAAGCTTCTTAGCCTGATCCTCTGATAGCATACCAAGCGTACAACAAACTTCCATACCCATGCCATTAACACCTTTAACCATTTCAAGAACTTTATCAAAGTCTCTGTTATCTCTCACCTCTCTCCATGCTGCACCCATGCAAAAACGAGTACTCCCGTTTGCCTTTGCATTTGAAGCCTTTTCCAGGACATCATCAACATCGAGTAGTTTATGTACTTTAACATCAGTATGATACCTTGCAGCCTGAGGGCAGTATGAACAATCCTCAGGGCATCCGCCTGTTTTTACAGATAAAAGTGTACAAACCTGTACTTCCTGAGCATCGTTATTTTCACGATGTACAGTTGCGGCTCTGTAAATTAAATCCAGGATGGGTGAGTTGTATATTTCCTCAATCTCTTCTCGTGTCCAATCGTTTCTGATTTCACTCATAGCAAATTGTTTTGTCAGTATAACAAAACTAAAGTTAACTGTTTAAAAATCCTATATGATTTACATGAAATAAAAAAGCAGTCAAATGACTGCTTTAATTTATATTCAAGTTGTTGATCAGTGTATTTCGAAGTCAAAAGGTGATCTGGCCTGAACGCCATTTCGCGTGTTAAGTTCATCAATTGCTTCCATGAAAGGAGCTAATACTCCTAGTTTTTCTTTTCTGGCTTTTATTGACGTCTCATCAGCAAGTCCCGTAACCAGTTCCTCTATAAATTTCTTTTTACGATAAGGATAAATACTCACCTTATAGTCATCTTCCAGACCGGCTTTCTTTGCTGCTATTTCAATTGCGGTATCAACTCCTCCCAACACATCTACTAGGCCAATTTGCTTCGCATCAGTTCCAATCCAGACTCTTCCTCCTCCAATTGCTTTTACAGAATCCTGACTCAAGCCTCTACCCTGTGCTACTTTACTGGTAAAAGTATCATATCCTTCTTCAACCATTTCCTGGAATATGCTTTGCTCATATTCTGTAAGTCTTTTATTTCTGGAAAACAGATCTGAAAATTTACCTGTAGTAACATTATCAGTAGTAATACCAAGATGTTTATCCAGACCCTCGCCTGCATATAACCAAAGACCAAATATTCCAATACTGCCGGTTATTGTATTTGGTTCTGCAACTATGGTATCACATCCTGCAGAAATATAATACCCTCCGGAAGCAGCTACATCACCCATCGATGCAATTACTGGTTTTTCTCTTTTTAAAACTTCTAATTCTCTCCAGATAACATCTGAGGCAAGCGCACTTCCTCCGGGTGAATTAACCCTTAAAACTACAGCTTTAACATTATCATCTTTCCTGAGTTTTTTAATCTGCTTGATTAAAGCACCACTTGTTATCATCTCCGGATTATCTTCATCACCAGAAACAATTGCTCCATTTGCTACCAGTACCGCTATTTTGTTATCAGTAACTTTAAAATCCACAGATAGATCCTGATAGTCACTGATATTTACAGAATTGATTTTTTCATCTTCTTCCTCCCCTAGCTTAGTTCTCAATACATCAACTACTTCATCATGATATTTTAATTCATTGATTAAGCCGTATTCAACTGCGTCTCTTCCGTTTCTAACTAACATAGAATCAGCAATCTGAACTATTTTTTCTTCTTCGATCCCCTTGATTCACTTACGTCTTTAACATATGTTCTAAACATTCCATTTAAGAATACCTGCGTCTGGTAACGGCTTTCTTCACTCATGCTTTCTCTAAGATAAGGCTCAACTGCACTTTTGAACTCACCGACTTTGAAAACATATGGTTTAACATCAAGCTTGTCCAGGGTACCTTTAAAAAAGGTAACCGTTGCACTAAATCCGTCGAGTTCCATCATTCCCTCAGGACTCAAATAAACTTCATCTGCAACCGATGCAAGGTAATAACCTCTTTCAGTTAAGATCTCATCGTAAGCGACGATGAATTTATCAGTTTCTTTGAATTCTAAAAGTGCTTTTCTCAGCTCTCTTAAAGTTGCATATCCAGCTGCAGAGCCGGCAGGTTCAAGAAAAATTCCTTTTATACTTGGATCAGAAGAAGCTTTTTTTATCGCTCTCTTCAATTTGTGTAATGAATAAGAACCCTCACCCTGACCTGTAAGTATCAAAAACGGGTCTGTAAGTTCTCTTTCGGTGATTGGTTTATCCAATCTAATGTGTAAAACAGAATTGTCCTTGACAACTATTTTGTCGCCGGAAGCTATTGCAGATCCTATTCCAATTGTTATAAAGAACAAAATCGCACAAAAAACAATCAGTCCGACTATTGTTGCTAATACACCTTTTAAGAAATTCATATAATTATTCTTATTAAATTCAAGCTCAAAAATTAAAATAATTTTTATTTAATACAACAGATTTTTAACTGTTGGTAATTTTAAATGATGAAAGGAATATACCTATTATTGGGAACGAATCTTGGCGAGAGAAAAGAAAACCTTAAAATCGCCTCCATGAAGATTGAAGAACAGGTGGGACAAATATTAAATTATTCGTCTATATATGAAACCGCGGCCTGGGGAAAAACGGATCAGCCGAATTTTTATAACGCTGTACTTGAAATAGAAGCTGATATCTCACCTGAAGACCTCATTAAAAAATGCTTGCTTATCGAAAAAGAAATGGGCAGAAAAAGAATTGAAAAATGGGCTGAAAGATTAATTGATATCGACATACTATATATGGATGACTGGATTGTAAAAACGAATGATTTACGGATACCCCATCCAAGGATTCAGGACAGAGCTTTTACGCTCATTCCAATGAACGAATTAAATAAAACTTTTAAACACCCGATTTTTCTCAAAACTCAACATGAGTTACTAAAGTCGTGCAGCGATAATCTAAAGGTGAAAAAAATTGACAAAAAAAAGCCCGAAGGAGATCTCCGGGCTTAATATTAATAGTTCTTTTATTATTGAATACCTGAAACCTCCGCTGGCCTGTGTATTTTCTTAACCAGTCCTTGTAATACTTTCCCAGGGCCACATTCAATAAAATCTGTTGCTCCGTCTTCAACCATGTTCTGAACAGTTTGTGTCCATCTTACCGGTGAAGTCAATTGCTTGATCAACTTATCCTTTATTACTTCAAGATCGGTACTTGGTTTAGCATCATAATTCTGATAAACCGGACAAATCGGATTTTGAAAATCTGTGTTTTTTATTGCCTCTTCTAACTCCTCCTGTGCCGGAGACATTAATGGACTATGAAAAGCTCCTCCAACTTTCAAAGGAAGTGCTCTTTTTGCTCCGGCTTCTTTCATTTTATTACAGGCTGTTTCAATTCCTGAATTTGAACCGGAAATCACCAGCTGACCAGGGCAATTGTAATTTGCTGCAACTACTACATCATCTATTTCTTTACAAATTTTTTCAACCACTTCATCATCCAGCCCTAAAATAGCTGCCATTGTAGAAGGATTCTGTTCACATGCTTTTTGCATTGCCATAGCCCTTTTAGAAACTAAAGTAAGGCCATCTGAAAAGCTTAAAGTTTTATTTGCTACTAAAGCAGAAAATTCTCCCAGAGAATGACCAGCAACCATATCAGGCGAAAAATTCTCCGAAACTTCCGCTGCTATTACTGAGTGTAAAAAAACTGCAGGTTGGGTTACTTTAGTCTGTTGCAACTCTTCAGCGCTTCCTTCGAACATAATTTTCGAAATATCAAAGCCCAGAATATCATTAGCCTCTTCAAATCTTTTTTTTGCCAGATCAAAAGAATCAAATAAATCTCTTCCCATCCCCGGAAATTGCGCTCCTTGTCCGGGAAAAACGTATGCTTTTTTCATGGTATATATTATTTTCTAACTGGATTAATACTTATTGTGACCTCAAATCACAATTATTTTGATGACAAAGATAGGATATTTATTCTACTTTTTGATTTATATAAAAACAGGCTGAAGAAAATTGATTTTCCCCAGCCTGCCTCATATTATAATAAATTTATATTATTCGAGTAAATGAACCCATCCTTTATATTCTCTTTCTTTCTTAGCCGGGTCAAGGACTCTAAATCTTACTTTTGCAACATAATAATAAACACCAGGGTTTAACACCTGTCCATTATTACCTTCACCATTCCAGTTAATTAATATCGACTTTTCATTGCCTGAGGAATAAGTATATACTTCTTTCCCATGACTATTAAATACCTTAAATTCAACACTCTCTACAAATCGTGGGCATTTCGAAAAATCATTTTGTTGGTTACTATACGCCTCAAAAGTATCATTAAATCCATCACCATTTGGAGTAAACACATTTGGAAGCTCATAATAAGGACAATTATCTCTACAAACAACGTTAGAAGGTGCGCTTTCATTTCCCGATCTGTCAACCGCAGTTATATAATAACAGCCAGCAAATTCATCGAGATCTAAATGTGTGAAATTTGGCTCTCTTGTACTTCCAACAAGGGAAAAGGTACCTTCGTCACCGGTCCTACTGTAATAGATATTAAACAACCTTACGTCTTCAGCACATTCCTGTTCCAACTCAGGATCCCAGGTTAGTTCATTGAAGTAATTACTAAAATCACATGGCTGGTTGAACAGAAAGTCTTCACACTCTCCAACATCCAAATTATTTATTGTCAATTCTATCGGTGGGCATGGTGGAATGGAATCCGACAAAAATGAACAGGCTTCCTGTGAGAAATTTAGTAATGGTTCAGGAATATCAGGATTACCGTATGAACCAGCGGTTCTCACTACGTAACAATATTCAATTGAATCAACCAATGCCGTACCATTAAATTCACCGGTATCGGTATAATTTAATCCATTAGTAGTAACATTAACCGAATCGATTAGCACTAGTTGATCTGGATTATCCGGATCTACATTATTTCTGTAAATACGATGATATGGATATGCTTCGATCTGATTAGACCATGGAACATCTGCTGACCAGCTAAGCGTTAACTGATCTGTTTCTGAAAAAATATCAAGATAAACAGAACTAGCATAAGAAGAGGTATCTACAAAATTATCATTCGAATCATATAATTCTACCTGATAATGGTAAGGTTGATTTTGTGTATCAAAGCCAGTATCTGTAAAAGATGTTTGTTCTCCTTCGTATACCAATGTTCTTCCAGCTCCACCATTAAAGCCTGCATGCCTGTAAAGCTTGTAATTATATGGAGGAGGAAATGAAGGATCTGTTAAATCGAATGGTGGTAACCACTCAACATTTATCTCTCCGTTAGCAGGATCTGTTTCAAGTACTGAAACTTGGGTAATGACGGGAGCTTCCGCAACAACTGTGGTACAAACTTCATTGGATACATAACTTTCTCCTCCCTGCGGATCTCTGAAAACAGCTACTATTCGATAGCAATATTTTGCACCCGGACTTAGTCCCATTCCATTATCATCATCAATATAATTATTGACATCATTTGTAGTTATATCGATCAATTCATACCCGGTTCCTTCAGGCATACCAACATCACAACTTGTTGGCTCAAAAGGATTACTATCAACTCTTCTCCAGATTTGAAAACCGGAAACTATTCGATTATCACATTCGTATTCATCCCATGAGATTTCAGTACTTCTGGCAGTTCTGGGAACCACCTCTGTAATATTTGGCGGAGGACCAACTACAGTAATATTCCAGGTTTTGAAATCTACCAGGGCTGGCAAAGGTGTGTCACTTCCATTTCTTAAAGGTAAATCGGAAACTTTAAATACTACTTGCCACGGATTTTCCCTGATATGGAAACAATTTGTATTCCACTCAAAGTCTAATTGAGCCTCGGGCGCCTGGAATACAGGAGGATCCGGGGAATAAGAGGCTGGTGAGTTTGAAATCACAAAAGGACCTCCGAAAGCCTCTATTTTAACACTATCTCCATCAGGATCAGTGGCGGTTGCAGCTGGATCAAGCGAAAGAACCGTTCCTGCAGTTATACAAGTATCTTCGGGAATGATGAGCTCAGGCCTTTCATTTTCAGACTCCAGAACAATAATTTGCATATCACGTGTCACAAAACCGATACGTAGATACTCGCCATTTACCTTCCTCCATTCTTCAATTATGAAAGCTACATTATATTCAACTTCATCAACATTCGGAGGCGCATCCCAAACCAGATCTCCTGTAATTGGATCCAGAGAAAATTCAGGAGGCGCCGTTCCATCCTCCTTATCAGGAATTGTACCGTTTGGATAAGCTAAAGGATTATCAGGAAAGACATAATTTGGAACATCTGTCCCTGCTCCTTGCTTTGGAATAACTAATTTATATGAAAGACTGTCGCCTTCCGCATCAAAAGCTCCGGGGTTATGAATATAAAATTTATCCCTGTTGCAAAATCAAGTGGGTCAATCAATAATTGTGGAGTACTGTTAATTCCCAAAAATGGATCGATCAATATTTGAGACTCAACATGAAAAGGTATATCTACCGAATTCCCAAGATTAATATTCTGAATAAAATCATTTCTGTTTTGTTCAGTATATGAAATATTGTAAAATCCTGGAGCCTGATAAGTATGATCTATAACAAAAGTTACCTTCTGAAGAAAGGGCACCTGAGGTAATTGTTCAGTGGTGAACTGGCTTGGAGCCGTTTCTATTATAGTTCCATCGCCAAAATTGAGAAACCCGTTTCCAAATTCAACTCCTGATTCTGTGTCTCTGAAACCAACAAAGGTTATTCGATAGGTAAGTGATGAAGGTGATATCCTCTGAACTGTAATTTGCCCGGCCCTGATGTGTGTAGCCATTACTGAATAGTCAGCAAAAAATATCAACACTAGCATCAATAGTGAGGAGATAAGTTTTGAATATCTATTTATATTAATACTCATTTGTTAATGACAATATATTTAATAAACGAATGGTTTTGTATTGATGTACAATTCATGTCCAGAATATAGCAAAAATTAAGCCGAACATTTACTTTACCTAATATTACCATATTATGGTCATAATGCAAATAAAACTAAGGTCAAACAATAATGATTTGTAATAGTTATGACATTGAAATTTGAAATTTTAACCGGTTATTATTTAGAAAGTTTCAAAATAACACAACTAATTGGATACTAAACTGCGCAGATGTAAATTTGTCGCATTTAAAACGGTTGAAAAATAAAATAAACACATGAGCTGGTTTGTACGAACATTTGGAAGTACCCTGGGAAGGAAGCTTTTAATGGCCCTGACAGGTATATTCTTAATCTTATTTCTGGTAGTTCATCTTGCCGGAAACTTACAGTTGCTGATCCCTGACGGAGGGAAATCTTTCAACATCTATGCTGAAACAATGGGTAACAACACATTTATCCAAATCGTTTCGAAGGTCAATTTCGCATTGATTCTTTTGCATATAATTGTTGCAATTATTCTTACTCGTTATAATAGTAAGGCCCGTCCTGTCAGTTACGAAAACTTTAACGGAAACGCCAATAGCACCTGGTCATCCAGAAATATGGGCGTTTTAGGATCGGTAATCTTTATTTTTATTGCTATCCACCTGAGTAATTTCTGGTGGGTGTTTAAGTATGGGGAAGTTCCTACTACTACGTTAGAAGATGGATCGACTGTAAAAAATTATTTTGCAGTGGTTAACGAAGGATTCTCACAACTTTGGATCGTAGGTATCTACGTTCTGAGTATGGTATTCTTAGCTTTCCATTTAGCACATGGCTTCCAGAGTGCTTTTCAGACTCTTGGATTAAATCATAAAAAATATACACCTGCTATCAAAGCAGTGGGAAAATGGTTTGCCATCCTGGTTCCGATAGGATTCGCCATTATTCCAATTTATATGTACTTTAATAATATTAGTTAAGGAGACATTATGAAATTAGAATCAAAAATACCGGAAGGACCGCTGGCAGAAAAATGGACCAGGCATAAATTTAATGTTAAACTGGTAAACCCTGCCAATAAAAGGAAATTCGAGGTTATCGTAGTTGGCACCGGTCTTGCAGGAGCATCTGCTGCAGCTACCTTAGCCGAGCTTGGATATAATGTGAAGGCATTTTGTTTCCAGGACAGTCCGAGAAGAGCTCACTCTATCGCCGCTCAGGGAGGTATAAATGCTGCAAAGAACTATCAAAATGATGGTGATAGTATTTACAGATTATTTTATGACACTATTAAAGGTGGTGATTACAGATCAAGAGAAGGCAATGTCTATCGACTGTCAGAAGTATCCGTAAACATCATTGATCAATGTGTGGCTCAAGGAGTTCCTTTCGCTCGTGAATATGGTGGATTACTTGACAACCGTTCGTTTGGTGGAGCACAGGTTTCCAGAACTTTCTACGCACGTGGTCAGACTGGACAACAATTATTATTAGGTGCTTACCAGGCTCTTAGCCGCCAGGTATCTACTGGAAAAGTAAAACTTTATCCAAGAACTGAGATGCTTGACCTGGTTCTTATCGATGGTGAAGCAAAAGGTATTATAACCAGAGACCTTATCACCGGTAAAATAGAAAAGCATGCTGCTAATGCGGTTGTTCTTGCTTCTGGTGGTTATGGCAATGTTTTCTACCTTTCTACTAATGCAATGGGCTCAAATGCTACTGCAGCATGGAGAGCGCATAAAAAAGGTGCATTTTTCGCTAACCCTTGTTTTACTCAGATTCACCCTACTTGTATACCAGTTTCAGGTGACCATCAGTCAAAATTAACCTTGATGTCTGAATCATTAAGAAATGATGGTCGCGTGTGGGTACCAAAAAGTGAAGAAAAAGCGAAAGGACTTTCTGCTAAGGATGCTGTTGATATTCCTGAGGAAGAAAGAGATTATTACCTTGAAAGAAAATATCCTAGCTTCGGTAACCTTGTTCCACGTGATGTGGCATCCAGAAATGCCAAATACGTTTGTGACGAAGGCCGAGGTGTAGGTAAAACCGGATTAGCTGTATTCCTGGATTTTGCTGATGCAATTAAAAGAGATGGTAAAGATACCATAGAGGCTAAATACGGTAACCTTTTTGATATGTATCGCCAAATCACTGGTGATAACCCTTATGAAGTACCAATGATGATTTATCCAGCCGTTCACTATACAATGGGTGGTCTGTGGGTAGATTACAATCTTCAAACTTCTATTCCTGGTCTTTATGCTACCGGAGAATCTAACTTCTCAGATCATGGAGCGAATAGATTAGGAGCTTCAGCTCTTATGCAGGGACTAGCAGATGGATATTTTGTCCTTCCTTACACAATTGGCGATTACCTTGCTACTCAACCAATGGAGAAGGTTTCTAATGACCACCCTGCGTTTGACGAGGCTATCAAGGATGTAAAAGGCAAGATTAATAAATTATTGAGCATTAAGGGTAGTAAGACTGTTGATGAATTCCACAGAGAACTAGGAAAGATCATGTGGGATTACTGCGGAATGTCTAGAAATGCTGAAGGCTTAAAGAAAGCAAAAGGTCTTATAAAAGAGCTTAGAGCAGAATTCTGGGATAACGTTAAAGTATTTGGTACAAACGACGAATTAAATCAATCACTTGAAAAAGCAAACAGGGTAGCTGATTTCCTTGAGCTTGGAGAATTAATGGTTGATGACGCCCTTAACCGTGAAGAATCATGTGGAGGACACTTCAGAGAAGAGTATCAAACCGAAGAAGGTGAGGCACTTAGAAATGATGAAGACTTCTCATATGTAGCTGCATGGGAATACCAGGGTGAAAACCAGGATGAAAAGCTCAACAAAGAAGAGCTTGAATTTGAAAATGTTAAACTGACTCAAAGAAGTTATAAATAAGGAGGACGATTTTATGAACCTTACACTAAAAGTCTGGAGACAAAAAAATCAAAATGATAAGGGAAAAATGGAAACTTACCAGGTTTCTGACATTTCACCGGACATGTCCTTCCTTGAAATGATGGACGTGCTCAATGAGCAATTGATCAAGGAAGACATTGAGCCTGTTCATTTTGATCACGATTGCCGCGAAGGTATTTGTGGTATGTGTAGTATGCACATCAATGGGCGTCCACACGGACCACAACAAGCTGTAACCACATGTCAGCTACATATGAGATCTTTTAAAGACGGTGACACTATCACCATCGAACCATGGAGAGCAGGAGCTTTTCCAGTAGTTAAAGACCTTGTAGTAGACAGATCTTCATTTGACCGAATTATACAGGCAGGTGGATATGTAAGCGTAAATACTGGTGGTGTACCTGATGCTAACGAAATACCTATCCCTAAACCAATCGCTGATGAAGCATTTAATTCAGCGACTTGTATCGGATGTGGAGCTTGTGTAGCAGCTTGTAAAAACGCATCGGCAATGTTGTTTACCTCTGCAAAAGTAGCTCAGCTTGCTATGTTGCCTCAGGGTAAAACTGAAGCAAAAACAAGAGCAGAAAAAATGGTCGCTCAAATGGATGCTGAAGGATTCGGAGCTTGTACTAATACCGGTGCTTGTTCTGCTGAATGTCCTAAAGAAATCAGTCTTGAAAATATAGCAAAAATGAACAGAGAATATTTCTCTGCGAAAGCTAAGTCTGAGAATACAGAAATGTGATATAAACACAATTCAATGATATAAAAAGGAGCTTTCACGCTCCTTTTTTTTATACCTTTGCCTCATGAAAAATAATATCTTTATCAGTTCTTTACCGGGTCAAACTGACTACCTTGAAAAAGAAGTAGCCGACCTGGGTTTTGATATTGTGAAAAAATCCTTTTTTGGGATCAATATAAGAGGGTCATTTAATGACTGTGTGAAACTTAATTTATGGCTAAGAACAGCCAATAAGGTTCTTTTTGAATTAAAATCTTTCTATGCTCCGGATGCCAATAAATTATATCGCGAAGTGTATAATTTTCACTGGCAGGATATCCTTCCAGCGGATGGCTATTTTACTGTAGACTCTTATGTTAAAAACGATACCATCAAGGACAAACGATTTGCTCAGGTTAAATTAAAAGATGCAATCGTTGACAGATTAAGAAAAGAAAAGAACACAAGACCAGACACTGGGCCTGAAAGAGATGATTCGTCAGTTTATTTACACTGGTCTGAAAATAAAGCCGTAGTTTATCTTGACACAAGTGGTCACACAATTTCTAAGCATGGATACAGGCTTCACCCCTGGAAAGCTCCTCTGATTGAAGCTCTGGCTACCTCAATAATAATGGGCACTATCTGGACTCCGGATCAGCTTTTTGTGAATCCTATGTGTGGTAGTGGCACTTTAGCTATTGAAACAGCACTGATAGCAATCAACAAACGACCAGGATTGATGCGCTCTAATTACGGCTTTATGCATACTCACCTTTTCGATGTCGAGTATTATAAAGAAGAAATGATCAACCTTAAAAATCAGGTGAAAAGCGGCGATAATGTAAGAATAATTGCAGGTGATATCGAATCAAAAGCAGTTGACATTGCAAAACAAAATGCCAAAGCTGCCGGTGTTGAAGACCTGATCGATTTTTACACGGATGACTTTAGAAGAACTCCCCTGCCTGATAATGAAGGAGTAATTGTAATCAACCCTGATTATGGAATCAGACTTAGTGAAGGTGAAGACGAGAAACTTGAAGAACTATATCAGGAAATAGGAGATTTCTTCAAAAATGAAGCTACCGGATATACCGGATACATATTTACAGGCAATTTAAAATTATTAAAGCGCGTAGGATTAAGAACTTCATCAAGAAAGACTTATTTTAACGGTAAATTAGAATGCCGTCTTGCTGAATACCATCTTTATAAAGGCAGCAAAAAGGAATGATTTTTTAATCATATGAGAAAATTCCTCGAAAAGGTTTATTACTTCTTTCCAGTTAAGTTGATTTTACATCATCTTCAGGGAAAGCTTTTATTAATTTTGGGTTGGGTCTGGCTCTTTGCAGCTGCCGGTGAGCTTTTCGGAAATACATTCGGAATTCCCTACCTCTTTTTATCTCCTGAATACCTTAATGAAGTCTCTTTTTATAGTTTCGCTGTAGTAGGTATAATTCTGGGAGGGTTTGCCATGACCTTCCATATAACCTGCTATTTAATGGATGGACACAGGTATCCTTTTCTTGGTCAGTTACGCAAACCATTTACTCATTACGCGATCAATAATTCTATCATTCCGATGATATTTTTATCATTTTATATACTTAAAATCATCGGATTTCAAAAAAATTATGAATTAGCAGGGACTGAGGAAATTGTTGCAAGGGTTGGTGGTTTGCTATTAGGCTATACCGGCATGCAAGCTATCATGTACACTTATTTCATATTTACAAATCAGGATGTATTCCAGGTAATAAGAGAAAGTGTCGAAAAAAAGATAAGAAAAGTACCAATCGCCAGGCAAAATTTACTCAGGAGATATAAAAATGAATATAATAAACCTGACATTGAAGTAAAGGGATTTCTTGGGACTGACTTCAAGTTTCATAAAGTCCAGGAACCTCCCGCATACGTTACTAAATTTGCCATTTTAAAGGTCTTTGGTCAAAATAGTTTTAATGCCGTTTCGCTTGAATTCACTGCATTTGCAGCCATAATTCTGATCGGGGTCTTCCGGGAAAACCCTTTTTTCCAAATCCCTGCTGCAGCAAGCTGTATTCTTTTATTAACCATTTTGATGATGTTTGCCGGGGCTTTTTCTTACTGGTTTAAACGTTGGTCTGTATTAATGATTTTATTAATACTTATTTTTTTAAACTTCCTTCCAACTTTCGAATTTTTCAAATCAGAATATCAGGTACCTGGGATTGATTATTCAAAAAATGAGATCCCCTACTCTATCCCTAAATTAAGAGAATTAACACATTCGGATACAGTAAAAAATGATATTCTGAAAGGAATAGACATTCTTGAAAACTGGAAAAAAAATACAGGAAAAGAAAAACCTGTGATGGTAGTGATTACTAATAGCGGAGGTGGGCAGAGAGCATCACTTTGGAGCCTTACCGCAATGCAATCTCTCGACACTGCTTTAGAAAACCAATTAATGAATCATACTGCCTTGATTACAGGTGCTTCCGGAGGATTAATCGGAGCTGCTTATTACAGGGAATTATACAGACAAAAACTTCTAGGAAATATTGATAATCCCAATGACAGTATCTATCGGACCAACATCAGTAAAGATGCCCTGAATCATGTGATTTTCACCATGCTGGTTAACGATCTTTTTGTCCGTCTGCAAAGATTTGATTATAAAGGAAAAGAATATATTGCCGATCGGGGAATAGCCTTTGAAAGACAGCTTCTGGCTAATACCAACGATGTGTTAAATGTACCGGTTTCTGAATATCGGGAGCCTGAAAAAAATGGTATTATTCCCCAACTTATTATATCACCAACAATATTAAATGACGGAAGAAAACTTTTTATCGGAGCACAGGATATTAGCTACATGTCCAGGGCTACTATTGCGGTACCGTTTACTGGTGAACAAAAAGTAAAAGGCATAGAATTCATGCGCGCATTTAAGGAACATGATGCAGAAGATGTTTCTATTCTTTCTGCCCTTAGAATGAATGCTACATATCCGTACATCCTTCCGAATGTAGGCCTGCCTACGGATCCTGAAATTAAAATTTTAGATGCAGGATTAGTCGATAACTTTGGTATTAGCGATGCAATAAGATTTTTATTAAGCTTCAGAAACTGGATTTCCAGAAACACCTCAGGAATAGTTATTGTAACAATCAGAGATTCTGCCGTACATTCTCCTCCTGATTCCGATATCAGTCAGACGCTAATGGAAAAATTCACTATTCCAATTACCGGAGTCTATAACAACCTTCCTAATTTACAGGATTACAGTAACGACAAGGAAATGGAACTATTAAAGGCCTTACTTGAGGTACCTGTGAATTTAGTTCCAATTGAATATATCCCGGAAAGAAATAAAGGTGAAATAGAGGGAAAAAGAGCTACCCTTAACTGGAGGCTTACCAATAGAGAAAAAGAAAATATTATCCGTAATATTAGCGAAACACATAATATTCTTGCCATCCAGAAAATAAAAGGGCTGGTAAACTGTCCTGAAAAGTAATCTACCTTACACTTGTTAGTAAAATTCATCGATTTTACGTCGAATAATAGTAATTTTGTAGGCTAACGACATTAACCTGTTAAATAAAATTTAAAATTATGTCAGCACAAGTATCTGCTCCATATAAACCAAAAAACCATATTCGAATAGTAACTGCAGCTTCTTTATTTGATGGCCATGATGCGGCAATCAATATAATGAGAAGGATTATCCAGTCAACAGGATGTGAGGTTATTCATTTAGGTCATAATCGATCTGTACAGGAAATTGTTAATACTGCAATTCAGGAAGATGCACAGGCAATAGCTATTACTTCCTACCAGGGAGGTCATGTTGAGTTTTTCAAATACATGTACGACCTGTTAAATGAAAAAGGTTGTGGCCACATTAAGATCTTTGGTGGTGGTGGCGGAACTATCCTCCCGGAAGAAATTAAGGAGCTGCACGATTATGGCATAACCCGAATCTATTCTCCTGATGATGGGCGCCAAATGGGATTACAGGGCATGATCAATGATCTTGTTGAAAAATCAGATTTCCCGGTTGGAGAAGATTTAAATGGTGAGTTTTCAAAATTAAATCCTGAAAATGAACAAGCCATAGCAAGAATTATCTCTGCTGCAGAAAACTTCCCTGATGAAAGCGCTGAAATTATCAGCAAAATTCATGATCTGTCTGATGAAAAGAAGGTTCCGGTACTGGGTATAACTGGTACTGGAGGATCTGGGAAATCTTCTCTTGTAGATGAGCTTGTACGAAGGTTTTTGATTGATTTTGATGATAAAAAAATCGCCATTATTTCTGTCGATCCGTCGAAAAGAAAAACAGGAGGGGCTCTTCTTGGTGACAGAATAAGAATGAATGCGATAAATAATGACAGGGTTTACATGAGATCTCTGGCGACGAGACAAAGTAACCTTGCTTTATCAAAATATGTTCAGGAAGCTATCCATGTAGTTAAAGCAGCTGGATTTGATTTCATAATCCTGGAAACTTCAGGAATTGGTCAGTCAGATACCGAAATTATCGAACATTCAGACATGTCACTGTATGTAATGACTCCTGAATATGGAGCTGCTACACAGCTGGAAAAGATCGATATGCTCGATTTTGCGGATGTTATTGCTCTGAATAAATTTGACAAAAAAGGGGCTCTGGACGCACTCAGAGATGTTAAAAAACAATACCAGCGGAATCACGGTATGTGGCATGCAACGGATGAAGATATTCCTGTTTTTGGTACAATTGCTTCTCAATTCAATGATCCCGGGACTAACAGGCTTTACAGGAAGCTTATGGATGTCATCATAGAAAAAACGGGTGTTGACCATTTGCAGTCATCTCTTTCAATTGATGATGTACCGTCTGAAAAAGTTCATATTATCCCTCCAAACAGGGTAAGATACTTATCAGAAATTTCTGAAACTTGTCGTCAATATGATGAGTGGACTGAAGGGCAAAAAGAAGTAGCTCAAAAATTATACAGTCTTCAAAACAGTATTGACATATTAAGAAATTCTGAAATTGAAGATAAAGACAGACTTCTAAAACAACTGGAAGAAACATATCATAATGTATCTCTAGATCTTGACCCTCGCAATAAAGAATTAATTGAAAAATGGCCGGAGGTAAAAGAGAATTATAATAGTGATGAATATGTTTACAAGGTCAGAGGTAAAGAAATAAAAGTTAAGACTTATACCGAATCTCTTTCACATTCTAAAATACCTAAAGTTTCTCTTCCTAAATATGAAGCATGGGGTGACTTGCTTAAATGGCAATTAAAAGAAAATGTACCGGGTGACTTTCCCTATACTGCAGGAGTTTTCCCATTCAAAAGGGAAGGCGAAGATCCAACAAGAATGTTTGCAGGTGAAGGCGGTCCGGAACGGACAAACAAACGATTCCACTATCTATCACAGGATATGCCTGCCAAACGATTAAGTACGGCATTTGACTCAGTTACCCTATATGGTGAGGACCCTGATTACAGACCTGATATTTATGGTAAAATCGGTAATAGCGGAGTAAGCATTTGTTCTTTGGATGATGCTAAAAAACTCTATTCAGGATTTGATCTTTCTGATCCGATGACTTCGGTATCAATGACAATTAATGGTCCAGCATCAACATTAACCGCTTTCTTCATGAATGCTGCAATAGACCAGTCTTGTGAAAAATACATTAAAGAAAATGGACTGGAAAGCGAGGTTGAGGCTAAAATTGAGAAAATCTATAAAGATCTTGGTGTGCCCCGCCCTCAATACGAAGGTGAGCTTCCGGAGGGTAATAACGGTTTGGGTCTGATGTTACTCGGTGTTACCGGAGACCAGGTGTTACCAAAAGATGTATATGAAAAAATAAAAGCTGAAACGATCTCGAGAGTAAGAGGGACAGTCCAGGCAGATATCCTAAAAGAAGACCAGGCTCAAAACACCTGTATATTTAGTACAGAGTTTAGCCTGAGATTAATGGGAGATGTTCAGCAATATTTTATCGATAACGTTGTAAAAAACTTCTATTCTGTATCGATTTCAGGATATCATATCGCTGAAGCAGGTGCTAACCCGATAAGCCAGCTTGCATTTACCTTAGCAAATGGATTCACATTCGTTGAATACTACCTGGCCAGAGGAATGGATATCAATAAGTTTGCACCAAATTTCTCATTCTTCTTTTCAAATGGTGTTGACCCCGAATATAGCGTTATCGGTAGGGTCGCCAGAAGAATTTGGGCTAAGGCCATGAAAATTAAATACGGGGCAAATGATCGCGCTCAGAAGTTGAAGTATCACATTCAAACTTCGGGACGTTCTCTTCACGCTCAGGAAATAGATTTCAATGATATTCGAACTACCCTACAGGCTCTTTACGCGATCTATGACAACTGTAACTCTCTTCATACTAACGCTTATGATGAAGCCATTACTACTCCTACAGAAGAGTCAGTAAGAAGAGCCGTCGCTATTCAGTTGATAATAAATAAAGAACTAGGGCTGGCAAAAAATCAAAATCCAATCCAGGGTTCATTTATTATCGAGGAACTAACTGACCTTGTGGAAGAAGCAGTTTTAACTGAATTTGATCGTATCACAGAACGAGGCGGTGTTCTTGGTGCAATGGAGACTATGTATCAACGAGGTAAAATCCAGGAAGAAAGCCTTTACTACGAAACCTTAAAGCATACTGGTGAATACCCTATTGTAGGTGTTAATACTTATTTATCAAGCAAAGGCTCTCCTACTATTATACCTAAAGAGGTAATCAGGGCTACCAAAGATGAAAAAGAAAGTCAGATCAATGCTTGCGAGGCTATCAAAACAAAGTATGATGAAACCGGTAAGAAGTTATTGAGAGATTTACAAAAATCTGCAGTGGCTAATGACAACCTTTTTGAGAAATTAATGGAAGTAACTAAGTACTGTACACTTGGTCAGATCACTCATGCTCTTTTTGAAGTGGGCGGTCAGTATAGAAGAAATATGTAATTATTTTAATTTTCATAATATCAAAAGTCTGGCAATTAGCCAGACTTTTATTTTTTATATTAAAAATTATGAATATTTTTATTATAAATGACATTATTTCGCTTTAGAGTGATTTGTAAATTCCAATAGTAAAAATATTTGAACGATTAAATAATTATTGCGATTAAACAAAACAAATTTTTGAAAAAATAGTTCTTAAACTAATTATTCCAAATATCACTAAAACCACTACACGATCATGGATAATATTGAAAAATATAGTGATCAAGCTATAGAACTCATTATGGTATATGGCCCCAAATTGTTATTGGCCATTATTGTATTAATTGTTGGATTAGCAATTATTAAACCCGTTGTCAGGTTTATAAGAAAGACACTTAACAATCGCGATGTTGATCCATCTGTTATCCCATTTTTAACAGGAATTATAGGTGCCATTTTAAAGATCATGCTCTTCATCGCCGTTGCAGAAATGGTAGGTGTTGAAACCACTTCCTTCATTGCTGTATTAGGTGCTGCCGGTTTGGCAATCGGCCTGGCATTACAGGGAAGCCTTGCAAACTTTGCCGGTGGCGTTTTGATCCTTTTATTCAAACCCTTTAAAGTTGGCGATTACATAGAAGGACAAGGTCATGCAGGGACTGTAATGGAAATTTCTATTCTGTACACAGTGTTAAATACACCCGACAATAAAAAAATCATTATACCAAATGGTAATCTTTCAAATAACTCAATGATAAATTATTCAGCGGAGTCAACAAGAAGAGTAGATTTTCTATTTGGTGTTGGATATGACGATGACATTGATTTAGTAAAAGAAACTATTGCTGAAGTATTTAAAAGCGATGACAGAGTTTTATCTGATCCTGAACCAATTATTCAGCTTCACGAACTTGGTGACAGTAGTGTTAATTTCGCATCAAGGGTTTGGGTCAAAACTGCTGATTACTGGGGAGTTTACTGGAGTCTAATGGAAACCGCAAAAAGAAAATTCGACGAAAAAGGAATCAACATACCTTACCCTCAAAGAGATGTTCACATTTTTCAATCTGAATCTTCAAATAATGAGAATTAAAACGCTTTTTACGTTTATTTTATTAAGTAGCATTTTTATAAACTATAAATCTTTAGCTCAGGAATCCGATTCATTAAAACCACACTACGATTCAATAAACTGGCGAGTAAAAATGAATACCGGATTTTTATTCAATCAGGCTTCATTTAACTCCAGATGGACCGGTGGTGGTGTCAATTCACTGGGTTTAGGAACTTTCTTTTATTATAAAGCTAATTATAAAAAAGACAGAAGAACCTGGGACACCAATATAGAATTGCAATATGGGTTTACTGACACTGAAGGTATTGGCTTCAGAAAAGCTAATGACAGGCTGTTTATCGATACTAAATATGGCTATTCCTTCAACGACAAATGGAGTGTATATGGTGCTTTAAATATACTCACTCAATTTGCTAAAGGTTTTGAATTTAGTGAGGATCCAAACACTGGCGAAGAAACGGCAGTATTAATTTCCAAATTTATGGCCCCGGGTTATATCACTACTTCATTTGGTATCGAATATGATCCAACAGATTATTTCTTTGTCAGGCTTTCTCCTTTTGCTCCACGATGGACGATAGTAACCGATGATGAACTTTATCTGACAGCCGGTACTAACTATGGTGTGCCTATCGGAGAGACAGTAAGAACTGAATGGGTCTCGGCTCAGTTAATGGCCGAATTCAATAAAGAGGTATTTGAAAATGTAAACCTGCAATGGCGTTATACTGCTTATTGGAATATGGAACAACCTTTAAATGAAACTGACCAGAGACTTGATATTACAATTGCTGCGAATGTAAATGACTGGCTTTCGACTTCTCTGGGAGCAAACCTTTTGTATGACAAAGATCAAATCGATGGATTGCAAATAGCCCAGGCTTTTAATCTTGGTGTTTCCTATAAATTCCAGAATTATAGAAAAAAAGATAAATAAATTATACGAGAATCTGATTTTTGTTTTTGTTTAAAGCGCATGTGACTTTAATTTAAGTAGCATGCGTTTTTATTATCTCATTTATGAACAAACCTTTTAATATCCATAGCCATGATTTTCCCTCTGAAGATTTTAAAGACCAGGTGATTTACCAGGTTATGGCTCATGAATACGAAACTTTGCCAGACCTCCCCAATTTGAGTATTGGCATACATCCCTGGCATTTTGAAGATCAGAATATAGAAGATCAGTGGGCTAAAATTGAAGAATGGTCAGGAGCGGAAAACGTTGTAGCTATTGGCGAATCAGGACTGGATTATGCCATTAATCAGGATAGAAAGTTTCAGGAAGAAATTTTCATCAGGCATATTGAATTAAGTGATCAAACCAAAAAACCGCTGATAATACATTGTGTAAAAGCACATAACGAATTAGTGAGAGTCAGAAAAAAGACGCGGGCCAAGCAACAGTGGATTGTTCATGGAGTAAACCAGAAATTAAAATCTTTGACCTCTTTACTTGAAAGAGATATAATTTTATCATTTGGAAAAGCACTACTGGAGGATAAATCCAATGCAAGAAAAGTAATCAGGGAATTAGGTATAGGCAGTTTCTTATTTGAAACAGATGATCAGGAAAATAAATTGATTAATACAATCTACCAGGAGGCAGCTAATATTTTAGGTAAAAATGAAGAGCAATTAAAAGAAGAAATCGGATATCTTTGCACCGAAATTTTTGATATCTGAATAATGGAATATAATAATTGGCTGGAGAGAACCGAATTATTGATTGGTGATGAGAATGTTGACAAACTTAAAAATTCAAAAATCTTAATAGTTGGCTTAGGTGGTGTAGGATCATTCGCTGCGGAATTTCTTGTTCGGGCAGGAGTTGGTTCACTTACTATTGCTGATGGAGATCGTTTCGATCCGACAAATAAAAACCGGCAACTTTCTGCTTTAGATTCTACAATAGGTGAACCCAAAGCTTCCATAGTAGGTAAAAGACTAAAGGATATCAATAAAGATATCCAACTGGAAATAATAGATAAATTTCTGGAGCCGGAAGAGACAAACAGTATCGTCAGAAATGAGAAGTTCGATTACATAGTTGATTGTATTGACTCTATCACTCCAAAAATAAATCTGATAAAAGCTGCGATTTTTACCAAGACTAAAATCGTTAGTTCGATGGGTGCAGGAGGGAAACTTGATCCTGCAAAGATAAAAACAGCAAGTATCTGGAAAACCAGGCAGTGCAACTTTGCTCGTCAAATCAAAAAGAGACTTAAAAAGGATGATATTTATAAAAATGTCAGGGTGGTTTATTCTTACGATGAACTGAAGAAAGATTCATTAAAACTTACTGATGGTTCTAATTATAAAAAGTCCTTTTACGGAACTATTTCTTATATGCCTGCGTTATTTGGATTACATTGTGCTGCAGAGGTAATTCGAGGGATAACTGACATTTACAGTATAAAAAAACCGAACTAATGATTAAAAAAGTAACTACACACTATCTTGATGACAAGGAATATGAAATCGTCAATGAATCTGGTAATAAGGTTTCTATTGACATGTATCCTGCCGATGAAAAGAAAGCACTAGCTCCTATGGAATTACTTTTAGGAGCTGCAGGAGCATGTGCTGCCGTGGATCTGGTTGAGATGGTAAAGAAAAGAAGAAAGACAGTTGATGATCTTAAAATTGAATCAACAGGAACTCGCAGAGATAGTATTCCAAAAAGTTACGAATCTATTAACCTGCATTTCATACTAAAATCTCCTGATTGCACCGAAGAAGAATTCGCTAAGCTGGTTAAACTGGCTGTTGAAAAATATTGTTCTGTTACTGATTCATTAAAAGGAAGAGCAGAGGTCACTTTTACAAGTGAGGTTCAAAAATAAAAGTTGCGAGGACATCCCAGTTCTTTCCATTGTGTTTTAAAAGAGAAATCGAATTTTGTTCATATTTCCTTTTAAAACTAATGGTGGAAAAATGCTTAACCAGGACGGGATAATCCTCTTTTTCAAGATCTCTATTGGCTATTGTAATATGTGGGTTTAAAGGCCTGGCTCTCAGTTTACTAATATCCACTCCGATAACCTTTCCTGCCTCATTTAGAGTTTTTTCTCTTAATATAGCTAATTCAGGATTCTCTATTGGTTGAACATAAAAAGTTCGGGGAGGAAACCCTGAAAACCCATTCAATTCTACCTCGAAAGAATCAATCGATTTTGCTATTTCTTCAATACATTGAATTACTTTAACTTCTTTATTTTCGTCTATTCTGAATGGAGGATATAAGGTTATATGAGGAGGAGACTTTTGGGCGTGTTTTGCTCCAACCAGTCTCTCTATTTCTTTCATAAAACCTATTATCTCCCCTTTTAATGGAGAAGGAACCAGACAAGCTATATAATAAAGTGGTTTCTGATTTTTAGTCATTTAATATCTTCTTGTAGATATCAAAATTTTCATCATCAAAACAACAGAAAATAACCTCCTCCAGATTTTCTGGCTCATAGTCTTGAACTGTATTAATAGCAATATTGGCTGCTCTCTCTTTTGGGAATCCATATATTCCGGTTGATATATTCGGGAAAGCAATTGTTTTACATTTTTCAGAATCAGCATTTTTTAAACTTGATTCGTAAGCACTGGCTAGTAATTCGTCTTCATCAGAGTTACCATCATTCCATACAGGTCCCACAGCATGAATAACGTAATCGGCAGGCAGATCAAATCCTTTGGTCACTTTTGAATCTCCCGTAGCACATCCATCATACTTTTTAGTCGCTTCTTTTAATTCCGGACCGGCAGCCCTGTGAATTGCTCCATCAACCCCTCCCCCTCCGGCAAGAGATTTATTGGCAGCATTTACAATTGCATCTACATTAAGAGTGGTGATGTCATCTTTAATTACGCTTATTTCTAACATGTCTTTGGAAATTGATCTACTAAAATTTCATCAATTCCAATCAACTTATCAAGTCTAAGCGCAGTTCCGTTATCTAAATAAAGAAATTCTTCTCCTGATGTTGTCTTTAGATCGTAAAGTTTAACATAAATGGTTTCTACACTCCCTTTTTCATTTTTATAAATCACCTTATGACTGCTACCCTCTATGATGTATGCTTCAAGGTAATCGTAAAATGAACACGATATAGGTTTATATGGCTTTTCCACTTTTAATAAACTTGGTCCAGTTCTTTTTGTAATTTTCATCTTCCGGATTTAAACGAGTAAACCATTTTGGTTGTTCGATATTAACAGACACCCATCCTTTTTTTCCAGGATGCCATATCTTAAGCTGATAAGCTAAAAGTCGAATCTGCCTTTGGTAAGTATCATCGGCTCCATATTTATAATCCCCAACGATTGGTGTACCCAGGTGCTGCATATGAAGTCTTAACTGATTTTTCCTTCCTGTAACTAAAGAAAGTTCTACCAAATCGTGATCATCCAGTCTTTTTAATAATCTATAACTCGTAATGGCAGTCTTTGCTTCAGTATCCTTATTCTTAGTAACTTCCATCTTACCTCTCCTACCCTCAGTCACTTCGGTAACTATTTCACCGGATTCATTTTTTATATGACCTTCTACCAGGGCAAGATATCGCTTATCAGCAGATGGCCAGTATTCCATGATTGCTTCACGATCCTTTCTGTTGAATGCAAATGAAACAAGTCCTTCTACCTCCCTGTCAAGGCGATGAATTACACTTACCTTTCTTTTAATATTGTTTTTAGCAAAGGCTTTATTGATGATTTCCTCACAACTCATTCCTTCTTTAGCTTTTTGAGCAGCTGTTAATAGACCAGCAGGTTTATGAATGATCATAATTCGATCATCCTGATAATGGACCTTAAAAGGTAACTTCATTGCCTTATCAACTTCACTCTTAACCTTTTTCTTATGACCTAATTCGATCAGGTCTCCCTTATTAACCTTTTGTCCCGCAGATCTAACCTGCTTACCATTGCAATAAATATCGCCGCTAAGCCACTTTTTTTTCTGGCTAACAGACATATGAGGATAAGCCTCCTTCAAAAGATCTGCTATTTTACCATCTGCGGGCGCTTCAAAAGATAATTTTGAATTCATTATTTATATTTTTTTAATCCATACTTCTGATAAGCATAGATATATGTAACTTATTTAAAATACCAAATATTGGGAGATTTATCAGCTAATCTTTCAGGTCAATTAAATCTTTTCAACTAATTACCTGCTAATATTCAAGAAGCAATGTATTACTGGAATTGAATACCCCTATAAATTGTGATGCAAAATTGCTTAAAATTTTAGAATTTACACCCAAATTAAATAATTACCATTTTGGAGATCACTTCTACAAAGAATCCACGGGTTAAAAATTTAACCTTACTTCAATCAAAAGCTAAGGCCAGACGCGAACAAGGCATTTTTATTGTTGAAGGTAAAAAAGAAAATGAGCTACTATTAAATTCCGAATATCAATTAAAAGAAGCTTACATCTGCCCTGAACTAATCAATGAAGAGCTATTTAATTCAATAAAAGACAGTCTGGATGAAAATAGTATATTCTTCGTTTCAAAAGAGGTTTTCGATAAAGTAGCCTACCGTGGTTCAACTGGTGGTATTATTACCATTGCGTCACAGCAATATTTTCAACTCAACGATCTGAAGAATATATCAAACCCTTTGATTCTTGTAGCTGAATCTGTAGAAAAGCCAGGAAATATCGGAGCCTTGTTAAGAACAGTTGATGCTGCCCAAGTTGATGCATTAGTTATCTGTGATCCTAAAACTGATTTTTTTAATCCGAATGTGATTAGAAGTAGCCTGGGGTGTGTATTTACTACAAAGATCATTTCCTGTACTTCGGAAGAAGCAATTTCATTCTTTAAAAATGAAGGTATCAATATTTATTGCGCTGCATTATCAGCATCGAAAAGATATGACCTAATAGATTATCAAAAGGGCTCAGCTTTAGTTTTTGGCACCGAAAGCACAGGTCTTACCGAAACCTGGCTGGAGAATTCCACCCAAAATATTATAATCCCAATGCAGGGAGAAATTGACTCCCTTAACGTATCTGTATCAGCAGCTGTAATAACCTTCGAAGCAGTAAGGCAAAGAGGCTATTAATATTAATTTAAATCGGAGGTAAAGCATCAAACTCATAAACCTGAAGTGCATCTTTATATACGCAGTAGGCTTTGTAGCTTTTCTCATTTTCAAAATACAATAAGGCAATATCATGACTGCTTTGAAACGGTCTGCCGTTTAATAAATCACCGCGTCTATTATACAAATATGACATTTGCTGAACCCCATCGTTGATAATGATGATCTGTTCGGTGGCAGAAAACTGATAATATTGGAAACTTAACTGGTCTGTTTTAAGAAAATCCTTTTCAAATAATACATTCAGGTCTTTTGATAAAATCCTGACCCGGGTTCCGTCTATTGCTGCAACTAAATAAGTCTTTTCCAGGGCATCGGGAATTATTTCAAACCGAGTATTCGGACCGATCTTTATCAACTGCTTTTCTCTGGTTATTTGACCATTCAGATTAAATTCAAATAATTTACCCCCTGCAGAAATTGTTGCCAGCAAAGTTTGTTTAAAAGATGCTCCTTGTCTGATAAAAAGGTCATTCCTTACCTGGTCACCCAGGTTAAGAGGAAAGTTATCATAGTATTCACCACGGCGGTTAGTGATGTGCACCATTCCGTTTTCAGTCATATTAATCATCAGATCTTTCTTTCTGACCCGAAGATGTTTCATCGGTTCTATAAGCCGATGTTCAAATGATTTCGGATTCCATCCTTTTAATAATTGCCGATCCTTATTATACAGGTATACATTTCCGGAATAATCGGAATAAGTAATCCTATATCTTTTTGAGTTATCATAATCTATTACATTTGATGCTTTGATTGAAGTTGATGGTTCTGCAAACAATGGATATCCATCAATTTCATCTCCAAGCCTGTCAATTATATGAATTCTTGAATCAGTATATAAAAAGTATTGAAGTTTATTGTTCTGATAAAAATCAACCTGATCAACTTCTCCGTTGATTTCTTCACTCAAAGAATCACTCCATAAAATCTGGCCTGAATTACCAATCAAATGGATCACATTAGCTGTATCCTGTAAAAAAACCTCGTTTTCAAAAGTATTATGATTTCTAACTACAAAAGGCTTAGTTCTTATTGGATTATCAAATTCTGTCCTGAATACTGATTCATAAGTTTCCCGACTGGCTATATTTATTCGCTTGGATTTCTCAAGATTCGCAGCGATATACCATTTCCTATCTAATTCACTCAAATGAATCGCCATCCATTCAAAAGCCCTTAAAGGAGAAGGATTATCTGTTAGTAAAGTCTTATATTTTTCTGAAGCGACAGCAGGGAAAAATTCCCAGGCTCTGTTCAGATTTATTAGCTTTCCTATTGAAGCATCATCAATGTTCTTTTCCAGTCTTGATGCTATTTTAAGGTTTTTGCCCCAAGTGCTCTCTTCCTGCCGGCTTCTTATTATATTTTTCATCACTGGAACACTTTCTGTAACAATCAGAAAATTGTCAATTACCGAATAGTACAATGATGAAAAGCCTGAAAAATAAGGCCCAAATAATGACTCAGGGACTCCATTTATCGCAATCTCGCTTATTTCGATACCTGCATATTCTTCTATATATACAGAATCAGATTGCATGGAAGATTCTGCCAGCTTATTCAAAATATTGAGGCCTGCTCCAATATCTGAAAGTTCCTGGATCAAGGCATGAGTCGTACTCTGATAATCACCGGTTGGTAATTCAACCAGGGTCAGCTCGGAACCGACTGATTTATACCATTGTTCGATATTAACACCATATTTATTATTTATAGACGATTGCTTTCTGAGCTCCTGCCCTTGAATTACTTGTAGATAATTTTGCAATTCATTTTGCCAGACAACATTGTCAGAAATTGAAAAGAATGTTGCTTCAATAGCTTGCAGGGGAATATATTGTGGAGATCGGAATTTCCTCCCCTTTTGACTAGCGTAAAGATTCAGGTAACTTTGCTTATCTTCTGACTTAATTGCAAATCCGTTTAGATCAATTGATTCTTTGGTACTTTTAACATCGATAACACCTACTTCAAAAAGCGAATTATAACCGGCATAATTATCGGCAAACTTCAGATCAACAGTTTGTTCTAAGAAATCCTGAAATTGATCTCCATTCAGGTAAACATTACCTTCATCTCTGACAGCTCCCTTTATTTGTGCTGACCTATTGTACTTTTCTTCAAATGACTTTTGATTGCCATTATAGCACCTAATAACATCTTCTATTAATAAATTATTATCAGAGAAAATGCCAAAGGACCCGATCTCGACATAATGAATTGAAAGATCCTTAGACTTAAAAAATGTCTGAATTTCTTTACCCTCGACGTCATAAGGTTCTTTTTGTAAAGAAAAATCTTTTTCCAGCAGCGAACCGTGAATATTATTTATAACCTTATTTAACCCTGCTATAGATTTATCGATATAGAAAACATAATCTAATTGTCCCTTACCAGTTTGATGGACACTATAACTAAGACCCTTATTTATTAATTCAACATCAGGATTGTAATCATAATTTTCAACTAATGAATCTTTAAGTTTAATTACCGGATTATCACCAAGGAAAAACGCAAAAAAGTCATCTCTTTGATAAAGTGAATCTCTTGATCTACTCACATCAGGTTCCTCAACTATTGCCAGTGCATTAGAAGGTATTATTTTCCATTTAGAAACTTTTTCTCCTTCCCAAAAAAAGAAATACAAAATACCTGCAATAATTATTAGGGCCAGCGAAATAGTCAGAAGTCTTTTTAGCACGGTAATAAAAAATTTGATTTTAGTTTTCTACTGCAAAATAATATTTATTGAAATGCCAATACAACGGAAGTGCAAAAAGTTCTTGAAAAACAAAAATTTTATAATCTCAACTATATATATTTCTGTTTGAATGTAAGGTTTGAAATCTCTTTCGACAGAATTATTGGATATTATTACGAACCTTTGTAATGGAAAGAAATACTTGAAAGAATTTTTTCGATTACCACCAGCTTATGGAAAATCGCCAAAACAAAGTTTTGGGGCTTTTGCTGTTTATTTTTTTTGCAGTAAGCCCAAATTATTTATATTCTCAAACCTGTAATGTAGAACCTGGTTCTGATTTCTTAACCTCTTCATCAGGATGTGCTCCTTTTGAGGTTAGATTAATGCTACGATACTTAAATTCCACCGCGGGTACAATGTATTATGTGGATTGGGGAGATGGTAGCCCTATCGAAACATATCAGCAAACTGATGATTATTCCGCTGCAGCTAATAATGGAACCATCATTGAACATACCTATGCCTCCTCTCCCACAGATTGTGGATATATAATAAACATTGATGCAGAAAATACTGCCTGTCCATTCGGAAGTATTGAACCACTCCAAATCCCTGTTGTGGTATGGACTGAGGATGAACCAGCGGTAGCTCCAAATACATATAGGGTTTGCGCCGGCTATGCAGCTGACATCACTTTTGAAGATAATAGTAACTGGAATTGTAATCCCAGGCCTACTCGTGAAAATGCTGCATCAAGATGGGGACAATGGATCTATGGTACCGGTGATGCAACTAATAGAATTCCGGGAATTGCTGTTGGCGGTTCGGCTCCTGCTTTTCCTTATAAAACTGATGTAACTCCAATCTATCCAATAGATGACTTAGCTCAAACGAGTGATGTCATTTCAGTTCCCGCAACAACAAATGCAGATATTGGAAAAGAATTTGAGATAACCTGGAGAAACTGGAATCAATGTAATGCATATGATAATGATGTCACTGATGGTAATGGCTTAAACCCGGTCACTGGTGATATGATAGATGGTGACAATGACCCTGTGGTTGCCTCAGGCAGGGTGGTCATTGTTGAGTCCCCTGAACCCGATTTTGTCACACGAAAAGGGGATGCTTCGGGTGCATTAAGTGACCTGTTTTGTATAGATGATCCGGTTTATTTTGATAATGAAACTCCTCCTATAGCAGGGGCGGGATATTGGTATACCTGGGAATTCTTCGATGATAATACAGGAACGAACAGTCTGGGAACTTCTAATGATGAAAATCCTACATTTTCATTCTCAAACCCCGGTCAGAAACTGATTACCTATAAAGTGAGGGATATTAACGCTGCAGGTAATTGTGAGGTAGAAATTCAAAAGGTAATTACTATTTCACCTACAGCTGTAGCAAATATTAACTTAGAAGATGTTTCAGGCAATCCTGTATCTGAAAATCAATTTTGTATTGACTCACAGGAAGGAACAGTACAGGAATTGGTTTTTGTAGACGGAACACAAAATATTGATGCGAATACCAGGTGGAAATGGGAGTTTTTTGATCAAAATGGAAATTTGATTAATTCATATCCCTCAACAGGTTTTTCAGATACCCAACTTGGACCTTTTAACAGGATATTTGATCAGAAGGGAAATTACCTGGTGAGGTTAACAACTAAGGATGCAGGAACAAACTGTGAATCCATAGATGAGAAAAGCATTACATTTTACGATACTCCACAACCAGATTTTTCTGCAACTGGAAGTTGTTCTGGTGAAGATGTGTTATTTGCTGATGCCTCAACTTATGATGCTTTAGCTTCCGAAGGAATCATCTCTTATGAATGGGATTTTGATTATGACGGAACAACCTTTAATGCCGATCAGACATCAAGTAATGGAGATGATGTAACATACAACTATACTTCCAGTGGTATGTATACTGCTGCCCTGAGAGTCACCACAGATGGTGCAGGATGTGCTAAAATATTCACACAGGCGTTAACTATCAACCCACAGCCGCAGTCTGCAATATCTGCTAATACTCTTTCCGGATGTAGTGACCTGGAAGTAACTCTAAATAATACTTCCCATGCCACCCAGACAGCTACAATCAATGAATACAGGTGGTATAGGGATTCTGGTTCAGGGCCTGAATTATTTGCAACCAGAGAACCTGGTGTTAGTGGTTATACTTCATCATTTAATGAAATTTTTATAAATGATACAGGTTCAAACCTGGTTTATGAGGTTTATATGGAAGCAGTTTCTGCTCAGGGATGTATCAATCGATCTAATAGTTTAAGTATTTCGGTATCTCCTGCACCTGTTACCAGCTTTGTTAGTTCAGATTATGATCCAAATGCCAACAATTGCTCTCCTCAGACCTATAACTTTAGTGTTACTCCGGAAACTCAGTCACTTTCACCTGATACTTATACCTGGACGGTCTATGATGAAGACACAGGTAACCAGCTGTATACTGTAACAAATAGCGGAACCAATCCATCTTTTAGTTATGAATTCTCTAATTCAGAACAAATAGCTAAAGTATACAGAGTCTATGTTGAAGCTGCAAAAACCGGTGTTTGTTTTAGAGGAAACTCTATGCTGATCAGAATTAACCCTATTCCTTCTGGAACATTTACAATTTCAGAACCTGAGATTACTTGTACAGAATATACTGTAATATATGATGCAGATCAGAAGGGATTATATCAATATACCTGGGAGATCATTAATGAGGGTAATTCATTTTTCCCTCCAAATGATCAGGATTTCATTGAGCAAACATATGTGCGTCCTGCTGCAGGTGAAGCTGATAAAACGATTACTGTTCGCCTCACCACAACTAATTCCACATTATGTAAAAGCAGTACAGAAGAACAAACATTCACGATTCCTGCTCAGACTAATTTCATGGCTGCATTTAGCGCCACTCCGGAGAACCAGATATATCCAAATGCAACAGTATCTTTAATCAACAATTCTACTCAAAGTAGCGAATTAAGCTATGAATGGGATTTTGGAGATGGAACGATAGTTACAGGTTATGCTCCGGGCACACATACCTATGCAGAGGCTGGTAATTACATTATTACGTTAACAGTAAGTGACGGAGGATGTATTGAACAAATCTCTCAGCAAGTAACAATTTCTCCATCTGGTCCTATTGCAGATTTCGTTTTTGAACCATGGGTTGGTTGTTCACCATTAACAGTATATTTTACAAACTTATCAGAAAATGCCACGAATTATCTATGGGATTTTGGAGATGGAAATACATCTGCAGAAATTGATCCGATACACTCTTACAGATCACCTGGTATTTACGAGGTCAGCCTGACAGCCTCCTCAGATTTTGGAGAAGATGTTTTAGTTTCGGAACAAAAAATCGAAGTCCTGGAAACTCCATATGCTGATTTTGTAATAAGGCCATTCCCTGTTTACCTGCCGGATGATGAGGCTACTTTTATTAACAGAAGTACTAATGCTACCTCATACTTCTGGGATTTTGGTGATGGAAATACCTCTACACAAACAAATCCTGTTCATCAATATGAAACGGAGGGTGATTATACCATCACCCTTATTGCACAAAGTGAAAATGGTTGTGCAGATACTCTAACAATAGAGGGAGCTGTAGAAACCATTACAACGGGTAGGTTCAGAGTACCAAACGTATTCAGTCCTGACCCTACCGGGCCTTCCGGAGGATATGTGGATGGTGAAGTTGGAAGAAACGACATATTCAGGCCTTTGATAGAAGGTGTGAAAGAATATCAATTACAAATATTCAATAAGTGGGGTGAGTTATTGTTTGAAAGCTTTAGCACTAAACAAGGCTGGGATGGTTATTATAAAGATAAATTATGCCAGGAAGATGTGTATGTGTATAAGATAAGGGCAGTTTTTAATAATAATGAAGAAACAACAAAGGTAGGAGATGTTCTACTTCTCCAGTAACAAAAAAACCGCCGAAAAGGGCGGTTTTTTTTGTTTTATCTAAGCAAGATTAATTATCTCTTGCTATCCAATACTTGCATCACTTCTTTAACGTGATTTCTTGATTCTTCAAGAAGTTTTTTCTCATCATCATTAAGATCAAGTTCTATCACTTTTTCGATACCATTTTTTCCTAGAATAACAGGTACTCCAAGATAAACGTCATCGATACCATATTCACCATCTAATTTCACACAAACAGGGAATACTCTTCTCTGATCACGAACGATAGCCTCAACCATTTGAGCTGCTGCCGATCCCGGAGCGTACCATGCTGAAGTCCCCATTAACTTAACAAGTTCACCACCACCGAATTTAGTTCTTTCGATGATCTCATCAAGTTTACTTTTATCGATAAGCTCTGTAACAGGAATACCTCCAACAGTAGTGTATCTTGGAAGTGGAACCATGGTATCACCATGACCTCCCATTAATACAGCCTGAATATCCTTTGGAGAAACATTTAATTCCTCTGCAAGGAAAGCTCTGTATCTTGCTGTATCAAGGATACCAGCCATTCCCATAACCTTCGTTCTTGGGAATTCAGAAGTAATGTGAGCCTGGTAGGTCATTACATCCAGTGGATTCGATACTACGATAATGATTGCATCAGGTGAATGTTTTACCACATTTTCGGTTACCTGTTTTACAATGCCCGCATTAGTTTCGATCAAATCATCACGACTCATACCCGGCTTTCTTGGAAGGCCTGATGTAATTACAACTACATCACTTCCGGCAGTTTTTGAGTAATCATTTGTAGAACCTATAGTTCGGGTGTCATACAGGTTTATTGGAGATTTTTGCCAGATATCAAGGGATTTTCCTTCTGCCACCCCTTCTTTAATATCCAACAATACTACTTCGTTAGCAATTTCTCGGTAAGCAAGAACATCAGCGCAAGTAGCACCAACATTACCCGCTCCTACTACAGTAACTTTCATATTTGTGTTCGGTTTAAGATAATTGTGTCATTTTTATCGCAGACAAATTTATAAAGAAAGTCCCATACTTTCAGTCTAAATCGAATGAAACACAAATTTTACTTATTCTTATAAGCAAGAGCCATTGAGAAAAAGCCGAATGAAGATTGGTAGGCAAAGAACAGGTCCTCCATGAATTTATTATTCATACCAGATAAGTTCTCCATCATTTTAGCTTTTATCGTCGGTTGATTACTGAAAATTTCGTGAATATTTATTTGAGGAATAGCAAAAATCTCGGCAGTTTCAGTCATCACCAATGCATGATAAAGTCTCTTTTTATTAATGAGAATTGAATTTTCTCCAAAAGTATCAGTAGCATGTATAACAGCAAGACGTTCAAATTTCCCTTTAAGATCAAGATTAAGGCTTATTTTTCCTGATTTCAAAATATATAATGCATGACTGGGATCATCTTTAAAGAAAACAGCCTCGTTGTGCTTATAACGCCTTAAAAACATGTAGGGCACAAAATTAGATAATTCCTCAAGCGTAAGTTCTTTAAATAACGTCAGCTCCTTGAGAAACTCGTACATTTCGAGTTCCTTCTCGGAATATTTTCTCTTAAAGGGATTTTTAATCTTTAACACTTAGCTGAAGTATTTTTCTTGTATTAGAAGTTAATTTAAACCTGTTGTCGATCCGGAAACCTACTACCCAAACTATCTCTCCACCAGATTCGACTACCAAAATCTTGCTTTTCAATGATAGCGGAATTTTGGCATCAATCATAAAATCACTCAACTTTTTTTTACCTTTCATCCCTAAAGGAACAAACCAGTCACCTTCATACCAACTTCTTATTATTAATGGCTTTTTCAATTTATCAAGGTCCAAAGCAGCCTTATTCGGGTCCGGATCAATCTTGTATTCATCTACAGAAAATATTGAAGAAACTATTGTCTTACCCTGAACTTGACTTTCACCTGGAAAAGTCAACTCCTTTTTAATTTTAATATCATCGCCCATTGAAAAATCAATCAACCAATGATTTCTGTCCCTGATTATTTTTGCATTTGGAGATTCGAATATTTTACCAGAAGATCCTTTGACAGAGGAAAATATATCATTCGCCTGACTTTCTGTAAACCCAAGGCGATTAAATAAATCAGATAAAAACAACTTGTGATCAGGATGGTATGTAACTCTTGAAATTTCAAAAGCTTTAAACCCCTTAAACTCTACTAACTCCTTTTTTATAAACTCTTTATATCCCCTGTCATAAAATGATTCCAGCCTTCTGAAATATTCCATCTGAGACTTCATTGTTTCAATAAACGAAGGGTTTATTTCCTTAAACGACGGAATAACATTATTTCTAAGGTAATTTCTATTGTACTTATCTGAAAAATTACTGCTGTCCTCCCTCCACTTTATACCATATTTGGTCGCAAAACTTTCCAGTTGATCCCTGGAGAAATTCAACAATGGTCTATAAATCTTTCCTCTTATTTCAGGAATACCCCTTAATCCTTTAACTCCTGCGCCTTTTATTAAATTAAAAATTAAAGTCTCTACATTATCATTATGATGGTGTGCGGTTAGCAGATAATCCTTTTCTCCTAAAATGGATTCGAACCAATTATATCGTAAGTTTCTGGCTGTAACTTGTGTATTCTCACCTGTTGATGATGAAACCCTATCGGTATCAAATTTCTTTATCAGGCATTTTACGCCAAGATCATTGGCTAACTGGCGGACGAATTCTTCATCATTCTCTGATTCCTCTCCCCTTAATTGAAAATTACAGTGTAGTAAAATGGTATTTAGTCCTGCATGGACAGAAAGATATGCTAAAACTGTTGAATCTAGTCCTCCACTACATGCAACATAACAAACGGCATTATTTTTGAGATCTAATGCCTGAGAAATATTCTTTATAAAATTGACAGATAGACTATCGGAAACCATTGAATTAAAGAGATTCTCCTATATTCGTTGTAATATTGCAAAAAATACTGAACGATGCTTCGTAAAAGCTTATTTTTATTATTAGTCATTTTTTCTGTAACGACTCTTTCTGCTCAGAAAGCTTCGAAAGATAAAGTCTTGCTTAAGAATGGTGGTGACTATTTTGAATACATTGAAACTGATTCTGCCAGAGTTGGGAAATTCGTAGGATCCCCCGGGAATCAGGTACAATTCCATCAAAAAGACACCCGTATATTCGGAGATAGTGTCTATCAGTTTAAAGATGCCAATAAAATAATCGTATTTGGCAATGTAAAAATATTTGATGGTGATACGATCAGAATTTTTTCTAAAAAAGCCACTTATTATGGAGATGAGAAAAGAGCTGAATTAAGAGGTAAGGTTCGTTTTGAAGACGGAACAAGAAAACTTTATACAGATTACCTTGATTACGTAAGGCCGGATAACCTTGCATATTACTTTAATGATGGAAAATTGGTAGACACATCTAATGTATTGACATCCCAAAAGGGTTACTACAATACTATATCAAAAATTATGAGCTTTAAAAATGATGTGGTTTTAAAGAATCCGGATTATACGTTATATACTGACACGCTGGTCTACAACACCATTTCTAAAATAGCTCGGACAGAAAGTTTTATGACCCTGGTAGGCAATAAAGGGGATACAGTAAGTGCTGTTGAAGGTGAATACCGTACACTTACCGGAAAGACATTTCTTAAAAGAGGGACTATTAATACACCCGATTATATTTTGACAGGTGACGAATTGCGCTTTAATGAGAAACAAAGCACAGCTGAAGCCGACCAAAATGTACTAATGGTCAGTAAAGAAAATGATCTGATCATAACCGGCAACCATGCCCGGTATTGGGATGATATTAAAAAGACACTTATCTATGGGCAGGTTGTCATGAAAAAGCCAGTGGATACAGACACTTTGCTTATGCGATCGGATACTTTGATTGCATTGGAGGGAGGCCCAGTGGAAGAAAGACGAATTTTAGCATTTAACAATATCAGACTCTATAAATCAGATCTGCAGGGGAAAGCCGATTCGCTGGCATATTTCACCTATGATAGCTTATTAACTTTTTTCAGAGACCCTGTTCTCTGGACCGGGGACAACCAGATGACAGCAGATACGATTACTGCCCGAATAACTAATAAAACCCTTGACAAAATGTTTCTGTCTAACAATTCCTTTGTTATCCAGGAAGACACTTTAATGAATTACAATCAGATAAAAGGAAAAAATATTACTGTTGATTTCTTAGAAGGTAAATTAAATGATGTAAAAGTAAGGGGAAACGGACAAAGCATTTATTTCAGGGTAAATGAAAATCTTCAGCTGGAAGGACTCAATAAGATTGTTTCTTCTGATATAAATATGACTTTTGAAGAGCAAAGGATAAAAAAATTATCTTTCCTGGGTAAACCCGAAGGGAATTTCACACCATCAAATAAAATGGGAGCTGCGACAACAACACTTGAAGGCTTTTCCTGGCGTGATGAGGAAAGACCGGACAAAGTGGATATTTTCACCTCAGAACCAAACAAAAAACCTGAAGAAATCGCACCAGAAGGAAACGGTGAAGATGTACCAACTGAAAACATAAACTCCAGAGAATTAAAGGATCGCATCGAAGAACGGAGAAAAAGAGGAAATTAAACTTAGAAATCCGTTTTAATCGGCAGGATTTTTGCTGCAATTCAAACAGAACGTTAAATTTTTAAAAAAATTGCATTTTTATAAAAAAAGTTAGCCGTAAAAATGTTTTGCAACGTTCAATATATTATATTAAGGTTTATATAGAATATCCTAAAATAAGGTTTGGGTATGCGGAATTTTTTACTCTTTTCATTTACGTTTATTTTCTCTCTTCTGTGCCATGCGCAACAGTTAGAGATTAATACTGATGAAAAAATAGCTTTTACACCTTCAGATTCAGAGAGAAATTTCCCGATCACTTTATCATCAACAAGAATAAATGAACCTGTCAGAATTGGTGTTGAAATCGAATCTCACAGCATGGATTTTGATGAAGACCTAAAAATCTGCTATAACGGAAATTGTATTAGTGTTTTTGAAAAATTCCCGGAATCTTTTTTAGTGATCAACAGTTCATCAGACTTTTTAAAAGTTACAGGAAAATACATTCCCGGAAATGGAGAAAAGGGTTTGAGTGATATCACTCTTAGATTTTTCAATTTGAATAGCCCGAACACTTACGTCGAGAAGACCATAACTTTCAATAACAGTAATAACCCTGACGTCCTTTATGCGGATAGCAAGTTATCTGTAGGTAATATTTATCCAAACCCGGTAACTAGTTACGGTTATTTAAAATTCAATATTAAAGCTCAGAACATTAAAGCTAAGGTTTTATTACAAAATGTTTTGGGTAGTACAATTGAAGAAATCCCACTTAGTCCTTACGAGAACACCTTAAAGATCAGCACTGAAGGTCTAAACCCAGGTGTCTATTTTTACACTTTAGTAATCGATGATCAGAACACCGCGACGAAAAAGTTTATCATTCAATAACATTTAACATCTTTTACACGTTTTAACACATTGGTTATTTATTATTTACCGTGTATATTTGCACCCTTATGAGGAAATCTTCAATTTTTATAACAGCACTGGCTCTGATAGCAATACTCACTTCTTGTTCTGAATTCAGAAGAGCACAAAAATCAGATGACTGGGAGTATAAATATCAAACTGCGCTTAAATACTACGAAAAAGGCGATTATTACAAGGCTATCTTTCTTTTCGAAGAAGTTCAGCCATATGTAAAAGTGAGGAAAGAGGGTGAAGAACTGCTTTTCAAATATGCTTACTCTTATTATCATTATAAGGATCAGTATATTTATGCTGCCTCATTATTTGAGTCTTTTTATACAACCTATGCAAGGTCTGATAAAGCCATCGAAGCCAGATTTATGCAGGCTTTTTGTCTTTATAAACAAAGTCCGCAATATAATCTTGACCAGACCTATACGCTACAAGCAATTGATCTGACTCAGAATTTCTTAAATAAATATCCTGAAAGCGAGTATGCTCCACGAGCAGAACAAATAATAAGTGAGTTAAGGGTAAAACTAGAAAAGAAAGCATACGAAAACGCTAAAACATATTACAATCTGAGACTTTACAAGTCTGCAATGACTGCATTAGAAAATTTCAGACAAGAGTATCCAGATTCAAAATATTTAGAAGAAACAGAATTCCTTAAGCTTAGAGCAACTTATAACCATGCAAAATTAAGTATTCGATCTAAGCAAGAAGAAAGATATAAGAATACCATAGATGCGTACGAAAATTTTGCATCTAAATTCCCAAGTAGCACTTACATGAAAGAGGCTGAAAACCTCTATGAAGATGCTGTTGATGAAATTAATAAATTGAAAACACAAAATTCCTGATTATAATGTCTAGAGCTGAAATTATCACCAGAGACGTAGATAAAATTGCTAACCAAACAGGCAATGTTTATAAATCAATAAACATTATAGCCAAAAGAGCACGTCAAATATCTACAGAAGTAAAAGAAGAATTAAATTCCAAACTTGTGGAGTTTGCCAGTAGTGTAGACAATCTTGAGGAAGTTTTTGAAAACAGAGAACAAATTGAGATCTCAAGGTTTTACGAAAGACAACCAAAACCTTCAAAAATAGCTCTTGAAGAATTTCTTGAAGGAAATGTCTACTGGAGAGATCCGGAAGATCCTCAACTTGAAATCTAATAATGTCTCTTAAAGGGAAAAAAATTATTCTTGGAATAACCGGGAGTATCGCGGCTTACAAAAGCGCGCTTCTCACGCGGTTGTTGATAAAAGAAGGTGCAGAGGTGAAGATTGTAATGACTTCCTCTGCTTCTTCATTTATTACCCCCCTTACTCTTGCCACGTTATCTAAGAACCCGGTATTAACCAAATTCGAAAAGAATGAAGCCGGAGAGTGGAACAACCATGTTGAGCTCGGGTTATGGGGAGATCTATTTATTATCGCTCCGGCCAGTGCTAACACAATTTCAAAATGTGTAAATGGAACTTGTGATAATTTACTGATAGCAACTTATCTCAGTGCCCGCTGCCAGGTAATGTTCTCTCCTGCTATGGACCTGGATATGTACCAGCATCCATCGACTAAAAATAATATTGAAAAGCTTCTTTCATTTGGTAATATCGTTATACCGGCAGGTAAGGGTGAATTAGCCAGTGGATTAGAAGGAGAAGGACGAATGGCCGAACCAGAAGAGATACTGGAAAAAGTTCGTTTTTTTTTCGACAAAAAAGATTCCCTGAAAGGTAAAAAGGTATTAATAACTGCGGGTCCAACTTATGAAAAAATAGATCCTGTCAGATTCATAGGAAATCACAGCAGCGGTAAAATGGGATTTGCTATAGCTGAAGAGTGTGCCAATCATGGAGCCGAGGTGCAGTTGGTTTCGGGACCTGTTAGTTTAAAAACAAATAACCCGAATATCAAGGTAACTCAGGTGACATCCGCTTTAGAGATGTTGAAAGCTACTGATTCAATGTCTTCATCGTCAGATATACTTATTTTTTCTGCAGCTGTATCAGATTATCGACCAAGTTCACCTGTATCAACCAAGATCAAAAAAGAATCCTCTACTCCTCCTACTATCGATCTTACCGAAAATCCGGATATTGCCTTAACTATTGGGAAAAAGAAAAGAAAAGATCAATACTCTCTGGGGTTTGCTCTTGAAACTAATGATGAACAGGCTAATGCCGAAAAAAAGCTGGAGAAAAAGAATTTCAATGCTATTGTATTAAATTCATTAAATGATGAGGGCGCTGGCTTTGGACATGACACCAATAAGATCTCAATAATTGGCAAAAATAAGAAACATCTGGATTTGCCGTTAAAAGATAAGCGAAGCCTTGCTAAGGATATAGTTAAATATATAATAGATGATCTCTAATTCGAGCATTGTGAAGATATTTTTTTTGTTTCTAACAATTCTAACAGTATCTCATTCGGGAATTGCACAGGAACTGAACTGTCGTGTTGTTGTAGATGATCAACAAGTTGATCTTACTGACAAGTCAGTTTTTAATGATCTCGAACAATCACTGACTAGATTTCTCAATGAATCTAAATGGACAAATGACTCTTATGAACCCTATGAGCGAATTTATTGTACATTTCTAATTACGATAACAAGCAGTCCATCGATAGGGAATTTTAATGCTACTGTACAGATCCAGTCGTTCAGGCCTGTATATAATGCTTCTTATGAAACGAGAATCTTAAATTATGGTGATCGTGACTGGAATTTTAGCTATACTATTTCACAGCCGGTCATATTTAATCAAAATTCATTTACTGATAATTTAAGTTCTCTACTTGCCTTTTATGCATATATGATAATTGGTATGGACTATGATACATTCAGTGAATCAGGAGGAACTCCTTATTTTGAAATAGCAAATAGAATAGTTAACAACGCCCAACAGCAAGGTGGTGGCTGGGATCAGTTTTCTAATAACCGCAACAGATACTGGTTAGTCAATAATATGATCAGTCCGCAGTTTCTACCTTACAGGGAAGCTATGTATCAATATCATCGTCTTGGTCTTGATGTTTTTACTGATAACCCTGATGAAGCCAGAAGAAATATTATTGAAGCGCTGGAAAAAATAAGTGAGGTTAATAAAGTGAGTCCGAATTCAGTTTTGATCACCACATTTCTTGACTCTAAAAGAGAAGAGATTATCAATATATTTTCAGAGGGGGACATGGCACAGCGTCGACAGGTTTACAATATAATGCTAAGACTTGAACCAAGTAAAAGTTCAGATTACACCCAAATAATCAGAAATTAAACTAAATCATTTTTTGATATAATTTTTAAATCACTATCAGTTATTTTGCATAAAAGTATCTGGATCTTATGATAAAAAGCCTTTTTATACAAAACTATGCTTTAATTAAATCCCTGAAGATTAACCCTTCAGACTCCTTTAATACGATTACTGGCGAAACTGGAGCCGGAAAGTCAATTATTTTAGGTGCAATGGGGTTATTATTAGGTAAAAGAGCTGATACAAAGGCTTTACTAGACCCAAATACAAAATGTATCGTCGAAGGAATTTTTGACATCAAACAATATAATCTTCAAGTAATTTTTGATGATAATGATCTTGATTATGAAAATGAATGCATAATAAGAAGAGAGATCAGTCCATCAGGAAAAAGTCGTGCTTTTATTAATGATACTCCTACTACTCTGGATGTAGTTTCTAAAATAGGTGGTTACCTCGTTGATATTCATTCACAACATGACACACTATTATTAGCCAGTAATGAGTACCAGTTACAAATGATAGATTACTTCGCTGGGACTAATCAATTATTAAAAGAATACCAGGGAATTTATAATCAATATAAAAGTGTATCTATTCAATTAGAAAATTTAGAGAGTGAAGCAGCTGAAATTGAACAGGAAAAAGATTTCAATCAATTCCAGTATGATGAATTAGATAAAGCAAATCTCGACCCGGAAGAAAAAGATAACCTGGAGGATAGGTTACAATTATTAGAGCATGCTGAAGAGATCAAATTAAAAATTCACCAGGCATTAGCTGTCCTTAATGAAAATGAATTCTCTGTGGAAACAGGTCTTAAAGAGGCCGGAAACTCAATTGATCAGGCATCAAAATATTCTTCTTCTTTAAAAGATTTAGCTGAAAGGATTAATAGTTCCTGGATAGAAATTCGGGATATTACAGATGAATTAAATCGAAAATCTGAAGAAATAATTTATGATCCTGAAGAAACTGAAAAGGTAAGGGAAAGAATAGATTTGATATATCAATTACTTACCAAACACAGAGCTTCTGATATTCAGGAATTGATTAACATAAAAGAAGAATTACAGGAAAAGATCAGCAAGGCAGTAAATCTGAAATTTGATCTTGACGAATTAAGAAATCAAAAACAAAACCTATACAATAAAGCACTCAAAGAGGCTGTCAAGCTATCCGAAGAGAGAAGTAAAAGTTACCCTGAATTTTCTAATGGTGTAAACACACTACTTTCTCAGCTCGGAATCCCGAATGCTAATTTAGAAATTCAGGTTTCTAAAAAAGAGATTTCCAATAATGGTTTGGATGAAATTTCACTTAATTTCAGCGCCAATAAAGGAGTTGAACCTCAACCATTAAAAAAAGCTGCTTCTGGTGGTGAATTTTCCCGGTTGATGTTTTCAATAAAATATATTCTCGCTAATAAAACTGCAATGCCGACACTTATCTTCGACGAAATAGATACAGGTATTTCAGGAGAAGTGGCTATGCAAATGGTTCAGATGATGAAAGAAATGTCAAAACATCATCAATTGATTGCTATATCACACTTACCACAAATTGCTGCAAAAGGAAATCGCCACTTTTTTGTATTTAAGGATCATTCTTCCGATATTTCCGAGAGCAAAATAAAAGAAGTCAACGAAGAAGAAAGAGTTACTATCATTGCAGAAATGATTGGTGGTAAAAATCCTTCAGAATCAGCATTCAAGAGCGCTAAGGAATTAATAGGCTGATATTTTCTTTTTTTGTATATTGGAATTTAAATATTTTAGAGTGAAAAGAGCATTTTTTTACATCTCTATAATCCTTTTTATTTTTAAAGGAACAGCATCTGCTGCTTCCATAGATACTATTTATTTATCTGATTTAAATAAAAAGTTAATTGTAGCTGATGACATCCATGTTTTTCAGTCTACCCGGGATATAGATCTGAATAAGATAGATTACCGCAATCAAAAATGGAAAAATATAGATAGTATTTTTCAATCTAAACCTACAGAATTATATACCTATATATTAATATCAATAAATAATGATACGGATTTAGATAAGGAGGTATTCTTTGATCTTGATGATCCAAGCATCTATGATGTATATGGGATTCTTATAGACCACAATACTGGTGAAAAAATTGATTATAGATCCGGATTAGCTGCAGGAAAGCTTAAAAACACAAACAATACAGACAACGCTTTTAAGTTTCAGCTTTCAGAAGGTCATCAATATACATTTATAGCAAAACTTACCTTAAAAAACTTTACTTCACTAAGCTCTGAACTGTATTCAGTAGAAGGATATAGTAACGAGACCTCGATTCACTTTTTAATATTTGGAATTTATTACGGTCTGATTACTGCAATAATTATTTATGCGCTGTTCTTTTATATCAGTTCCGGCTTTAGATGGTTCTTATATTTTGCAATAGCAACCTTCTTTTTCTCGATAGTAACAGGTGCATATGATGGATTCACCGGTTTTTTATTACCGTGGTTTGTTAAATTATTTAACGGTTATCACGACTTAGTAAGTGGCGGTCTTTCCAATATTTTCACCCTGTTGTTTGCCGCTTCTTTTCTTGGTATAAAATCTTTTAAAAATAATTTTTTTAAAGTCTTTGCTTTTCTTATCGCAGCCAATCTGTTGTCATTTATATTTTATTTTTTCATCCCTGATGTAGGATTTTATATTGTGATTAGTAATGCAATTATAGGGGCTCCGTTAATTACTGCTACATCAATCTATTACTATAAGAAAGGCGATAAATCTCTGATATATTTAGTTCTTGCATATTTGATTTTCAGCATTTTCATTTTCATATCTGCACTATATTTATTCAGAGCCATTCCAGCAAATAAATTCACATATTATTCTCTTCATATAGGATATACAATTCATCTGTTATTTTTATCTGTAGTTCTGATCGAAAGAATCAGAAGTATTAGAAAGGAGGTTGATCAGCAGAAGATCCTAAATGCAATTAATGAAAGAAAAATGTTTGAGAGGTTCAATCAGGACCTGGAAGACACTGTCAATACCCGTACACAGGATCTCGCAATTAAAGAAGTTAACCTAAGAACTATCCTCGAGAATAACGATATTGGCATCTGGCTTACAAATACTCAATTAAGAGTTATAGAGTGTAATCATAAAGCTAAGGAATTTATATACCATTTAAATAAATATGTCAATTTCGGAATCGATACTAATCTAAATGAGGTGTTGCATGATATTCCGGTGATGAATTCATGGTTCAAAAGATATGAAAATGCTTTAAATGGTCAGGAAATAACTTTTGAATACTCTTACAATATCAAAGGAGAAACCCGCTATCTCGAAGTACAACTATTCCCTATTTTAGCTTCCGGAAATGTGTCAGGTGTAGCTACATTTTTAAATGATATAACTGACCACAAGATTAAAGAAAACACGCTTGAAAAAACCAACAATGAATTAAGCAGAGTTAATAGTGAACTTGATAAATTTGTCTATGGCGCATCACACGATCTTAAAGCACCATTAGGTAGTTTGAAAGGCCTGATCTATCTTTTGAAGCATGAGACAGATCAGTCAGCTATTGATGAGTATTTCTCCAGAATGGAAGGTTCTATAGACCGAATGGAAAGCTTTATAAAAGATCTGGTTAATTACTCAAGAAACAGTCGGGCTGAATTAGTTATTGAAGAGGTCGAACCAGAAAAAATAGTTAATGAGATAATTGAAAACTTAAGGTATAATGAAGATTATAAAAATGTCACTTTAGATACGCGATTTAATCTAAATGATGGCACCATATATTCTGATATAAACCGTATTAAAGTGATATTATCCAATATTATCGGCAATGCTTTAAAATACCACGATCCGGAAAAGGTTAATCCTCATGTAAAGATCTGTGTTTCTATGATTGATAATAAACTAAAAGTAGTCGTTGAAGATAACGGTCTTGGAATAGATGAGGAACATAAAAATAAAATTTTTGATATGTTCTACAGAGCACACGATTCTTCAGAAGGTACCGGCCTGGGATTATTTATTGTTAAAGAAACTGTTGAAAAACTGGATGGTGAACTTTCACTGAATACTAAAGCCGGTGAGGGGTCTAAATTCACTATACTTTTACCTAACCTCCGGTAAACGTTTTATTTCTTATTATTTTGGTTATTTTTGACGACATCACTTAAATCGCCGAAAATATTTTGAAGAGTTTAGGCAAATATTTCATTCTTCTCGGATCACTTTTTAAAAATCGAGAGTCTTTCAAAACTTATTTCAAACTCACAATCAATGAGTGTGTCCTTATAGGCGTGAACTCAATTGTCATTGTAGTTATAGTAAGTACATTCATGGGAGCTGTAACAGCTGTACAAACAGCGTATAACCTCGTGAGCCCGTTAATACCCAATAACGTGATTGGATTAATTGTTCGCGATATGACTGTTCTGGAGCTTGCTCCGACAATCATGGCGATTGTATTCGCCGGTAAGGTTGGATCAAACATTGCTGGTGAATTAGGGACAATGAGAATAACCGAGCAGATTGATGCACTTGAGGTAATGGGAATTAATGGCGCTTCTTATCTTATACTTCCTAAAATATTAGCTTCTGTTTTTATGTATCCATTGCTGGTTATAATGGCTGCATTCCTCTCTATAACAGGCGGTTATCTAGCTGGAATCATGACTAACATTATTACAGAACAAGAATATATCTACGGAATCAGGCTTGACTTTAATGAATATACAGTGACATTTGCATTAATTAAATCTGTGGTTTTTGCCTTTCTCGTTAGCAGCATTTCTGCTTATAAAGGATTCTTTACGAGAGGTGGGGCACTGGAAGTTGGATTAGCCAGTACCAGTGCTGTTACCAATAGTGTTATAGCTATTCTATTAGCTGATTATCTACTTGCTCAATTACTCTTATAATAATGATAGAAATAAAGAATATAAGAAAATCATTTAAGGGAACTGAAGTTATTAAGGGGATATCCGGAGAATTTCAGCAGGGAAAGGTCAATATGATAATTGGCGCAAGTGGTACTGGTAAAAGTGTATTATTAAAATGTATCGTTGGCCTAGTTACCCCTGACGAGGGAAATGTTATCTATAGAGGCAGAGATTTCTTTAATTCTGAAAAAGACGTTCAACGTGAAATAAGACAAGAAATTGGCATGTTGTTCCAGGGAGGCGCACTATTTGACTCTATGACAGTTGAGAAAAATGTCATGTTTCCACTGGATGTATTAACGAAAATGCCTTCTGATGAAAAGCTCGATCGAGTAAACTTTTGCCTGAAACGTGTAGGATTGGAAAATGTTAATAAGAAAATGCCATCTGAAATAAGTGGTGGTATGAAGAAAAGAGTTGGTATCGCACGGGCTATTGTTAACAACTCCAAATTCCTTTTTTGTGATGAACCTAACTCGGGACTAGATCCGCAAACTTCAATTTTAATTGATGAATTAATTAAAGAGATTACATATGAATATGATATCACAACTGTAGTAGTTAGTCATGATATGAACTCAGTTGTTGAATCTGGCGATTATATTTTATTTATGTATCAGGGCAACAAATTATGGGAAGGAACAAAAGATAACATCCTTCAAAATGATGTCCCTGAATTACAGGATTTCATATTTGCCAATCATATTCTCCGCCGTTTAAAGGAAAAAGCTTAAAAAAGGATACTTCCTTGTAACGAAGCGAAGTGAATTACTCTTGTTTTAGATGGTTTCCTTCCCTGGTAATATAAATTCAATACAAGTCCATTAAATATTTCCTTTCTTAAATTTGTGCTCCATAAATAATTATTTCCAGCGCGATAACCTTCCAGTAATTGATAGCCAACAACAGAATTGATTTCCCCGTCATAATCAATATTTTTAAATTCAAAATTCAGGGTTCCTCTAAAATCTCCTTTGCCAATACTGGTAATACTGATCCCTAACTGCTGCCAGTCAGATTTATTTGCTACGTCAGAATTAAGATCTATTTTTTGCTTTCGGTTAAAGCTCAATTTTGCTCTGAAATTAGAAGAAGGATTCCATGTCAAAGAAGGTAGTATAATATATTGTCTAGTTCGATAATTTTTCTGCTCTATGTTTTCAGCCTCATTCAATTTGAATTCTGACTCTAATTCTAATTCACTGGTCAATTCATCTGATATAGGTACACTTACTAAAATTCTGGATCGTGTGGTATTATATGTGTCAAATCCACTAAATAATAATTGTCTTCTCGATCTGATCGTATGACCATATTGAATAAACCAATCATTTTTGATTGACCGCCATTTAAACAAATAATTATTGAGAACATTGCTGGCAATGACACTTTGAATATTCTCCTTAAATGGGTTTATCCTCTCCGAAAATGATTTCCCGGTTGTCTTTTGTTCATATATCAGATTTCCATTAAATGAAAAGCCTTCAAGAAAAGATGACTTCGTAAAATCTGAAAAGTTCCATCGATAAAGAAAATCAAAACGACTTAAATAAGCATCTACATAATCATTACCAGGTGTAAAAACTTTAGAATATTTCCGCTCATCTGGGTTATATGCCTCATAAAATTCACCCAATTCCTGAATTCCATTTTCATTATCGTCTATCCAGGTGTGAGTCCCCTGACCAAGGGGTACCTCTATAAATGTGAAGTTTCTCCTGAGCTCCCTGCTGCTTTGAAGATTCAAACCTGTATTATATCGTAAACCTAATTTATTAAAATAACCCTTAACCCCTATCCTACCCTGAGCATACGTTTCGTCCTTCTTATTTATTTGATAATCAATACTCCTTATTATTACTGTTCCGTTGACCTGATGATTACTTCGAAGGTTAAGCTTTCCCTTCAGATATCCATTATACGATTTGTTATAATTTTGCAATACTCCTTCAAGAGGAATTTTATCTTCCCTATAAAAAGCACCCGCCTTTAAACTATTCTTAGCACTATCCTCAAAGGCTATATAAAAATCATGCTTATAAAAGTATTGTAATGAGCTAATCACTTCTTCATCAGAATCCACTCTAAGCACATTTCTCTCTGACATAAATGAATAGCCCGGCCTGAATTTACCTTTAATCCTTTCTAATACAACAGTTTCTCTACTCCATCGATTGTCATTACCATAATAGTTACTTGCCATTCTATTAAATGAACCGATGGCCTTCCATCCTGAAAACTCTTTTTCAAAGCTTGCATCATGACTGATACCATTCAGGACACCCTTCTTATCGCGATAACTTATCTTATAACTATAAGTTGATTTTTTATCGGATAAACTTCCTTTGTAATAGAAAAAATTTTCTCTGCTTAATGTATCTCTGGTTTGACCCCAATCCCTGTCAAATTCAATATTCCTGAATCTGTCAATCCCTTTAAAATTATGGCCTATATAATCAAAAGATACTTGCTGATTCAAATTCTTTTGCCCTATTTTTCGTTTACTGGTTAGGCTGATATTATTTGCAAATCCTTTATCAGGGCTTCCTTCTGTCCGTGCATAGTATCTATTATTTTCATGAATATTTAATGCGGAATTGAAGCTTATTTTCTCATTCTCTGTAATATCTATTTCACCAGACACCACAAGCATAGAATTTTTATTAGGGAGTGGGATTATAGAAACAGGTGCATAGGAAGCATCCTGTCCTCCATTTTCTCCGATCCAATAAAAAACTTGTTGACCATCCTCATTTGTACGGGCATAAGCTCCTTCTCCCGGACCGAGATACTCAAAATTAATTTTATACAAAGAGTCAGCTGGTAAGTAACCAGAATATCTATCAAAAATACTGATCGTATCATTATTTACTACGGTATCTTTTCTTAAATAGAGAACTTCTAATGTTTGACCCGGATCTCCCTCAAACCTGTTATAACCCGGTATCATTGCTTGTGAAGTATCTCCTGCATTAATCAGATCCTGATAAATCTGATCAGTGTTTTCAAATCGAAGTGGTTTTCTGAAATTATCTTGTTCACTATAATACTCAACCGAAAGCTGGCCATTCTTAAATTTATGACCGGCTGTAAAATTTAAAGTAGATCGGGGATATGATAATACAGCATACTCTAAGTCTACTCTTATCCTGGAAAATTCAGTTATTAATATATCGGGTGAAAAAGTTATTTCCGCAGTATTGTAATCTACCACATAATCTTTCTCAAATCCTCTCTGCATTAACCGGCCATCCAGGTAAACTCTCTCACTATTGGCTATCACTACGGGAAATAATTCATTTATTCCCTCTGAAAGTCTGTATGGGCCTGAGACACCCTCTAAAGGAGTAATATATATAGTTGTGAATTTCCCTTTATTGATACCACCTCTGACACTAGCAAAAGTACCCAGACTATCTTCACCGATATTCATGCTAAGTCCTAATCCTTGTACATTCTTTTGATACCGGAGGAAATAATTATAATCATTCTTTAATTGAATATCTCCGGCTTCCAGGTAATACTTATCGTTAAAAACTTCTATAAACACCTTATCAAAATCCTGTAGCTGAGCGGTATTACCTTCCGGTTGATAAGGTATATTTCTATCCGATATCCTGGCATTAATATTTATATCATCAGATAATTTTCCAGATAGGTTTAGGAGTAATTCAGATTGAATGCCGGCATCACTATTGGTACCACTATTTACTGCTCTACTCAATACTCCTGAAGTTTGCAATCGTTTATCCTTCAATGGCAATACCTTATCAAGACCTGATTTTTTTATTTTTTTGTCATAAAAAAAGGCATTACTATCATATTCATCATAAGAATACCGGTAATGATCTTTAAAGATCAAGTCAGGTTTTGAATAACAAATAGTGATATTGTGGTATTCCCCTCTCCAGACAAGTGCTTTATTGCTAATAATTTCATAATCGCTGAGAGGAACGGATTTGACATGAAGAGAATTAAGAAGTACCGAATCAGCATTGATATTTATCGTATCTCCACGAGAAATTTCTACACTAAAACAAATTTCCTTTTTGTCCTGTCCGAAAATTGATTGAACAGTAGTTATCAGTATGACTAATACCACATATCTCATTGAGCATCATTGTACAAAGGTAAAGATATGAAAAATACGGTTCCTTCGCCTACTACAGATTCATACCAAATATTACCCTGTGCATGTTCTATACCTCTTTTAGCAATTGCTAATCCGATACCTGAACCACTTGATTTAGTACTGAAATTAGGAATGAATACCTTTTCTCTTAATGAATCAGGAATCCCCTGTCCATTGTCCTGCACCATGATCAATGCATTTTTATCGTCCTGAACTGACATTTCAAGATAAATTTCAGGTTTTTCACCATCATCGACAGACTGCTTGGCATTAATAAGAAGATTGTTGATAGTTCTTCCAATTAATTTTTCATCTCCTTTAACTATTACTTCCCGTTCTGGTATGACTGTTTTAAACTCACCTTCCTGCCGCTTAAATATTTCAGCTGAATCTTTCACTACTTTCGTTAAATCAAACACTTCACTTTCCGGAATTGGCATTTTAGCAAAAGCACTAAAAGAAGTTGCAATATCACTCAAGGTATCAACCTGACGGATCAGACTCTCTGAAAGATTTTTAAGCTTTACATCACTATCATTTAATCTTTGTAAGTGTTGTAAACTGAGTCGCATAGGAGTCAATGGATTCTTAATTTCGTGAGCTACTTGTTTAGCCATTTCTCTCCAGGCGGACTCTTTTTCAGATGCAGACAGTGCTCGCCGGCTTTCTTCGAGCTTGCTCAACATTCTATTATATTGATCTACCAGCAGACCTATTTCATCATTAGAGCTCCAATTCAACGGCTCATTATCACCAAGGGAAGTCTTCCCTATTTTATTAGCTATATACCTCAATGGCTTAGTAAGCATTGAAGAACTAAAATAAGAGATTGCCAAAAATATCAAAAAGGTAAAAGCTGCCAGATTTAATATATTAACGATACCATCAATAATATGATTTTCAAGTTCTTCACCAGACTCAAAATAAGGGATATTAATAACTCCTAATTTCCTGTTACTATTGAAAGCATTTACACCAGAGAATGAAGATTTAAATGAAAGGTCACCAGCCTTTTCATCAAGTATAATTTCTTCATATCCCTTCTCAATTATTTTAGCATAAGCTTCAGGATTTAATTGCTCTGAAAAGATTTTTTTTTCAAATATTCTCGGTTGACTAGTGGCTAGTAATTGCCCGTCAACATCGAATAAATTGATATCCAACTGGGCGTAGCGGGAGATCTCTTTTAACTCCCTTTCCAATTCTTCACGAGACATATCACCGGTAAATACCTTATTAATATCATCGATTAACTGATCACTGGTATTTTTACTTTTCTGAATATATTCCTCGCGTATATCGTTTCTATAAGTTGTCGATATAAGATTTATAGCTGAATAACTTACCGCGATCAAAGGGATCAAAAATACCAGGTTCAGATATAATTGGAGTTTAGTTGTAAATGAAACCCTGCTTGAATTTATAAAATGATATATTGTAAGTCCCAGGGAGGAAAGAAGAATGAAAAATACAGGTAATACAAAATAAAAAGAAAAATTACTTACCAGGAAACCAACCGGTTTATAAGGCATACTAACCAGCAAAACCTGGTTTCCTTCTGCCTGTTGTCCAAAATGCCTGTAGTTTTCTTCTAATATTCCTTTATTAAATAACTCAGTGCTATCAACATTGTCAGTTGAAGGGATATGAAGAGAATAATTAAAATCACCTCCAGCAGTAATCAATTCCCCGTTTTCATAAAATCCATAACTGATATCTCTAAATTCATCCACCTCAGAACTCACTCCTGTATCAACCAGCAATTCTGGAAAAACAGTATTTAATTGATTATTCAGAAGATTGAGATCAATTTTTAAATAACCAATCACCCGATCATTGTAGGGTATGTCTATTAAAGCAATATAATGGCCTAATAGCGGTTTCCCCTTGACCGATTCAAAATAAATGTTCTCATATTCCGTACGAAATTCCTCTGATTCATAATAAAACTTATAAAATTGATACGGAACCTGTGTTGCAGAAAAACCTATAGGTTCTTTATTTATACCGAAAATCGAAACCTGAACATCATATTTATCAAAATAAGGCCCGAGATGATATTTTTGAACTTTATCTTCAACTGCTCTTCGGTTTACCAATGGTGAAAGTAAACGTGCCTTAATAAAATTATCCAGCCTTATCTGTGATATTGCCTCATTTAAAAGAAATTCTCCTAAAACATCGTTTTTTTCAATAAGCTTTGATGCTACCCTTACCTTTGTTTCACGAATTCGTTCTTGTTCAAAGGTCCATACACTAATTGTTACTGCTATAGAAGCAATTATTAAGCTGCCTATTACATAAAATAAAGTATTGTAACGTACCCTGATAAATAATTTCCCTGCCCGAGTACCAAACATAAAAAGGGTGTAGACAATATAAATTATTACAATTGGTAAAAAGTTATTGTCAGTGAAATAGGTAAGGCTGACAAAAAATAATGAAGTAAATCCAAGCAACCCCCAAAATACCCGGATCTTATTTTTCCAGATATGGTTATTTATCTGATAAGCGATGTGACCAAATAAAATAAAAATTGCCACACTCAGGAAAATAATTAATACTGAAATTAGTTTTAAACCGGAAAAAGAAAGATTAGAAGTTATATCATAAGTCCATGATGAATGATGATAGAGTGTTCTGAAAACAAACATCTGCAAAGACAAAGAGGCAATTCCTAAGCAGAATGAAAATATTGATAATGCAATTTTCTTCCTGCCGGATAACTTGTGAATCCATTTGACTACCTTAGGTTTCTGATAATAATACAGACATCCTATAGCCAAAATAAAAACAACCAGAATATTCAATAAAAGATCCCCCAGAGTAGGTACCAACATGGAGGCTGAGAAAAATTTAGGATTAAATAAACGGAGATTTATAAATTCATATGGAAACTCTAATATTAAAGCAAGTATTCTGAATAAAAATAAGGTTATCATACCTGCTGGCAATGCTATCCCCTGTTATATCCTTTTACTAATAGGGTGATATAAATAGTAATAAATATTGCAAAGGAAATAATAGACACAAACATAAAAAAATCCGCAACTCCGAAATGTATCCTGTAGGAAGGTTGAAAAGCGACACTGAAAACCTCATTATCATTTAATTGAATAGCGTAATACCCTTCCTGATCAGAATCGGTTGAAATACGGATGTCATTGTTTTCAAAAATTTGAGGATTAGCCCTGGGGCCGATATACGCATTATTTATTTCACTCTTTTCAAAAAGAGGAATATAAAATACCAGTTTAAATTCATTCCTGAGAAAAATATAGGTTAAATACTCTCCATTATTATTGGCTACCAGGTTAATACCCGGAGTCAGATCAATATTTTCGTAGGGCAAATATTTGGAAGTAGACCAGTAAACCGGCTCATTATTTTCGTTAAGAATAATAAGAGGTCTATCAACTCTATCATTTAATTTATCAAATGAAAACCGAATCGAATCATTTGAAGCTGGTAGCTCCGCGTAAAGGCTTTCTATATCAGAAATCGCATCGCTTATGTTGGTAGTTACTCTCTCTACATAGTAGGATTCATTCTGTTTTTGGTAGTCATAAACAAACCACAATACAGAAAAAATAAGAATACTGAGGACAGCCAGAAACAGGCTTAAAAATTTATTTGAATATTTCATTACTAAACTAATTTACAGTTTAGCAATTTTCGTGCTGAATTACACGATTGGGATCAAATTTTATACCTCCAACCAAATATAAATAGATGGTTCTCGAAAATCTGAATATAATCGGCATTAATATAACAGAAATTACTGGAAGTGTTATCAGATAGTAGATCAGGTCAGGATCGAAAATAACCTTTAAAAAGAGTGAGGTTGCAACAAATAAAGCCACAACAAAAGCATAACTTATATACATCGCCCCGAAATAAAAACCCGGCTCAATTTCGAATCTCAATCCGCAACATGAACATTTATCATTCATCTTGGCAAATTTAGAGATTCTGTAAAAAGGGTATTTATATAATTTCCCTTTACGGCATCGAGGACAGCGTTCTTTAAGAATAGCTGCTATTAAGCTTATTTCGGACATTTCGTTTACTTGTTCTGTACCATAAAAATGCAATCACCCCAATGGCTATATATGGAGTCAGGAATAAGTAAAGTATACCAGTATTCAGGTTTGAAGCCAGGCTTCCACCATCTTCGCTTACATTCGTTTCGAGTGTTGCAGCACACATTGAGCATTGTGCTTTTGCCAGAAAACTAAATAGAAATAAAAACGATGTAAATAAGACCCTTTTCATACTTCAAAATACTTAAAAACTATAATAAGGACTAATCATTAAATATACTATGACTCCTGTTACAGAAACATATAGCCAAACAGGATATGCCCACCTTACTATACGTTTATGTTTCTCATAACGTTTTGTAAAAGCATAAATTAAGCCTAATAATACGAGTGGTACTTCTACTATTGAAAGTAAAATATGGGAGATCAGCAGGAAATAATAGATGTATCTAATCGCTCCTTGTCCACCATAAGCAGTACTTGATACTGAAGAATGATAAATTATATAGGACACGAGGAATATCACTCCCAGAGCTAACGCTGAAAGCATCATTGTCTTATGTTTAGCTATATCTCCTTTTTTAATAAAGTAAAGCCCAAGAATCAATATAATTGCTGTAGCTGAATTTATTACTGCATTTAATCCAGGTAATGAGTAAACCCATCCTTTATCAGCAGCTAAACCCAGGTCAGCATAAAGTAAATATGCAACTAATAATGGTACGACAACAGACACAACACCTACAAACCACTGGGTAGGTTTATTAATAGTTCCACTATTCATAATTCGTTAATAATATTTGAATTTCAGAAAAAAGTCTATCAATCTCCTTCCTATCATTAAGTTCGAAATAGCCTTTAATCACCTTATCTTCATTAATTAAAACCCCATATGGATTATTAAGACTTTCTTCTTTAACTATTAAATCGCAGTAAAGTTCTTCCATTTCCTCAGAATTAACACACTGTATATTGTCAATACTATAGGTGTTTTGAAGACATAAGGATTCAGGAAGTATTTGCTTGAAGGAAACTGGCATTTCGTAATACGCATTAAACCAGGATTCCCAGGTAGATGTTAAACCAGAATGAATAACAGGATCTGAATTTAACAAAAACACATTAATTGAATCGTTACTAAAAAAAGAATGAGATACTCTGTACTGGCCAGATGTCTTTTTAACACAATTGGACAGAACAGAATCAACACCATTTGGATAGTAAGTTTGAGTGTCGAAGTGATTTCTCCCGAAACTATGGAGAAAAACAAAAATAAAAGCCGGCACAGCTAGTATTACGAGCAGTATGCCGACTTTAAAAGTTTTATTCATATATGAATGTTATTCTTTATTCTCAACAGGTATTTCTGTTTTAGTTTCATCAGAAAACTTAGTCTGAAAAATTTCAGCACTTTCTGTTCTCAATGCAACCAGTAACCAGATAACAAAAAGTAGAGGAAGCATTATCGACCAGATAAGGGATTTCGTCTCATACTTTAAGTGCATGAATTCTGATACGATATAAAATGCCTTAACTAATGTTAATCCGATAAAGAAAGAGAATAACAGTAATCCTCTAGGGAAAACATAAGCTGCTCCTACCTCTACCAGTGTAACTACAGCAAGAATAGCGGTAACCCTCCAGATCTTTTTGATCGTTTCTTTGTTCTTAGGGGCCACTTCTGTGGTATGTTCTGTATGTATATTAGCCATGATAATTAGATTCTGCCTTTAAAAATTTAGATAAGGTAAAAGAACGTGAATACAAATACCCACACAAGATCAACAAAGTGCCAGTAAAGACCAACTTTCTCAACCATTTCGTAGTGGCCTCTCTTCTCATACGTTCCAACTACCACATTATAAAATACGATAAAGTTTAATACTACACCACTAAATACGTGAGTACCGTGGAATCCGGTAATAAAGAAGAAAAGATCAGCGAATCCCTGAGGTCCGTATTGATTCTGTACAAGATTAGCTCCAAAGAATTTTGTAGCGTCAGCAACACCTTTCAGGCCTTCTTCTTTACCTGTTATAAAGTGTGACCACTCCCAAGCCTGGCAACCAAGGAAGGTAAGACCTCCAACAATTGTCCATAGCATCCACTTTTCAACGTCTTTTCTATCATTTCTATGACCGGCTTCAACAGCAAGTACCATGGTCACAGAAGACAAAATCAGTATGAAAGTCATTATTGATACGAATATCAATGGTAAGTGAAGTCCATGAAGGAAAGGCACACCATCAAATACGTAATCAGGAATAGGCCAGTATTCAGTAGAGAATTTAAATACCTCACCATGTACTTCAGGATCATATTGAGGATAGCTGTAACGAATTACACCATATGTGATTAGTAATGCCGAAAAAGTAAATGCATCCGACAATAGGAAAAACCACATCATTAATTTTCCGTAACTAGCCTTCATCGGTGGCTGCCCACCACTCCATGTGCTTTTCGAAGGCGATTTGATTGTTGCTGTTGTAGCCATCTAATTTTATTTTAGATTATTAATAATGTTGCAAAAATAAATATAAAAAAATCCAAAGTCCACCTAAAAAGTGCCAATAAGTTGTACCAATCTCCAATCGTACAAGTTTCTCTTTGATATTTTCTACTTTAAATGTATCTAAAAGTATAACTAAAAGAACTATTAACGCACTTATAAGGTGAAAACCATGAACTCCGGTAATTACATAAATAAATGATCCACTAACATTATTAGGATCAGAAAAATGAAGATTCATATCTACTAAATTCCCATAACCTTTCAGTTGCATAAATAAAAATGCAATTCCAGCTATAAAAGTTAATATAATATAAAACCTTACTTGTAATTTTTTATTCTTTGTAGTAGCATAATATGCGAGTTGCATAAAAATACTACTCAATATTATAATTCCTGTACTATACAAAAATGTCACAGGTAAATCAAAAGGTATCCAACTTCCCTGGCCTTGCCTAACAATATAAGCGCTAGTATAAGCCGCGAAAATCATAGAAACTGTTATTAAAAACAGCCACATTGCAAATTTTTGCGGATGCATATTCAGGATGCCTTTCGACTCCCTGGTTATTTTTAATTGTCCTTCCATATTTTCTTTCTCCTTTTCCATATCTAAACCTTATCCAACATAAATGCTATCTGCACAACCGGCAGGTATATAAAAGAACCAAACATTATTTTTAAAGCAGATTTTCTGCTTGTATCAATCATTAATTTAAAGGTCTGCGCCAAAAATAAGACACCACACACAATTGCTACAATGGCAGAGTCTATTCCGGTGATTCCAAACTTAGCCGGTAGCAAACTCAATGGCAGCAAAAATAATGTATAAGTCATTATCTGAACAGCTGAATTAAAATCTTTACGACCTCCATTTGGTAATAATTTAAAACCGGCTCGTTTATAATCATCATCAGCAACCCAAGCTATCGCCCAGAAATGCGGGAATTGCCAAATGAACTGAATTCCAAAGATTACTAATGCTTCGAAAGTAATATCTCCTGAAAAAGCAACCCATCCGATAAGCGGTGGTAAAGCTCCTGGAATTGCTCCTACAAATACAGCTATCGGCCCCACTCTTTTAAGTGGCGTATATACAAAGCTATAAAGAAGCATGGATATAAATGAAAGAAGAACTGTTAATGGGTTTGTATAAATATATAGCATTACCAGGCCGGCAATACCTACAATTAATCCATAAATCAATGCTTCATAAGATGATATTATTCCGAGAGGTAAAGGCCTGGTTTTAGTACGGTTCATCATCGCATCGAGATCTTTTTCAATGATCTGATTAAATATGACTGAAGCACCTGAAACTAAAAACCCTCCGATTGACAGCATACTTAGTATGAACCAATCAACAGCTCCGTTGATAGCTAATACGTACCCAAAGGCTGATGAAAAAGCTACCAGCATAGACAGCCTCGGTTTCAATAGCATAACAAATGCCCTAAAGCGAACTGAAGCTGTATTAGTATTTATTATTTCTGCCGAATTATTCATGGACAGTTATTACTTCTTTCTTTTTATTAACGATCTGTATGATCCAATACTGAATTCCAACCATTAATGCTGCACATACAAGATGTATAGGCTGCATCAATGCCGGGATAGCGAAATATGCCATAATAGCCCCGGAAATGATCTCCACTCCTATTATTACAAGAACAATAGTTAACCACTTCCAAAAACTCCCGGAGGTGCGTCCCAGCTTGTAGCATATCCATGCAACATAACAATGCACCACAAAGATAACTAAAGAAAACTTCTGTGAATATAAAACCCAAGTCCTAATTCACCGATCCATAATTCTCTTTGACTATTTCCGAATGCTAATGCAATTTCATCAATACTTTCACGAATCTGTGTCCCTAGTACTATCTGAACAAACGACAGTATTAATCCGACCCAGAGAATCACTTTAAACCTGGCAGGTAAATCAACCTCATCATGATCCATGACTTTAAAGATAAGTCTCTCTAAAATCAATACTATGAATAGAGCCAGTAACATATGAACCGTGATCATCCATGGCATAAGGTTAGTGGAAACCACGATGCTTCCTATCCAACCTTCAATTCCAACTAGAATAAAGGCAAGAAAAGCCAACCAAAAGTATGCTTTCTTATTACTGAAGGCAAACGGAACAGAAAAGACAAGAGTAGCAAAGATAAACAGACCTATTACCACTCCGACTAGTCGGTTCACATATTCAATCCATGTTTTAGTTGGATTGAATGGTTGTTCTTCCAGTACCATCGGATCATTTGAGATGTCATATGCTAATGATGAAAACCCAAGAGCATTTAGATATCCAGCAAGTTTCTTATTTTTCTCTACCCTCTTTTGGGTATAGTAATTCTCATATCCTTCGGGAAGTTGTTCTTCACTGGTAGGCGGAACCCATTGTCCAAAACATTTTGGCCAGTCAGGGCACCCCATACCTGCTCCGGTAGAACGAACTATTCCCCTACAAGAATGAGTATATAAACAGAAAATACGGTGAGTACACCGCATTTTCTGAATAGATTAATATATTTAGTCTTATTCTTTAGTTTCGTCAACTTCTTCTACTCCACTTTCCTTCTCTAAAGCAGCAAGCTCATTTTCGAAATCAGTATTAGATTCCGGAGTTTCAGAATATGGTACTGTCTGAGGAATGTAATCTTCAGCTGCACCAGGCTTACTGTAATCATAAGGCCAACGATAAACTGTAGGTATTGCACCAGGCCAGTTTCCATGACCAGGCTCTACTGGTGTTGTCCACTCTAAGGTATTAGAATGCCATGGGTTCTGAGGTGCTCTTCTTCCTCTGTAAATACTATAGAAGAAATTGAAAAGGAAGATGAACTGAGCTACAAATGTTATAATAGCTGCTATTGTAACGAAAGCATTCAGATCCTGGAATATGTTGCTGAATGTTTCGAATGAACTCCATGTATAATATCTTCTAGGGAATCCGGCAATACCAATATAATGCATTGGGAAGAATACCAGGTAAACCCCTGCAAAAGTTAACCAGAAGTGTACATAGCCCAGTTTAGCATTGATCATTCGACCAAACATTTTAGGGAACCAGTGATAAACTCCGGCCATCATACCGAAGAATGCTGCACTACCCATTACAAGGTGGAAGTGAGCAACTACGAAGTAAGTATCGTGTAACTGAATATCAATAGCCGAGTTACCAAGGAAAATACCTGTCAGACCACCTGAAATAAACAGGGAAACTAGTCCTATTGAGAAAAGCATACCAGGTGTGAACACGATATTACCTTTCCATAGTGTGGTCAGATAGTTAAATACTTTTACAGCAGATGGAACCGCAATCACAAGAGTTAATAGCATGAATACACTACCTAAGAACGGATCCATACCCGATACGAACATGTGGTGTGCCCATACAATAAATGAAAGGAATGCGATACCAAGAAGTGACCCAACCATAGCTCGGTAACCAAATATTGGCTTTCTGGCATTTGTTGAAATTACTTCTGATGTGATACCGAAAGCCGGCATAATCACAATATATACTTCAGGGTGCCCCAGGAACCAGAATAAATGCTGGTATAAAACTGGTGAACCACCTTGTTGAGGTAAAGCTTCTCCACCGATATAAATATCAGATAAATAGAACGCTGTACCGAAGCTTCTGTCAAATATTAATAGCAACGCGGCAGCAAAAAGAACCGGGAATGAAAGCAATCCGATCACAGCTGTGATAAAGAAAGCCCAAATTGTAAGTGGAAGTCTTGAAAAAGACATTCCTTCAGTTCTCAAGTTAATTACTGTAGTTATATAGTTAATACCACCTAATAAAGTAGAAACGATAAACAACGCCATTGCAACCAGCCACATAGTCATACCAAGACCGGATCCCGGTATAGCTTGCTCTAGTGCACTTAATGGAGGATATACTACCCATCCACCAGCGGCCGGACCAGTTTCAATAAATAGTGAAGAGAACATAACCACACTGGAAGCAAAGAAGAACCAGTATGAAAGCATGTTCATGAATCCACTAGCCATATCTCTGGCTCCAATCTGTAATGGAATCAGAAAGTTACTGAAGGTACCACTCAATCCTGCAGTCAATACAAAGAATACCATTATCGTACCATGCATTGTGACTAGAGCCAGGTAAAACTCAGGGTCTAATCTTCCTTCAGGAGTAATCCATTCACCCAGCATCGGTTTCATCCATGAAATATCAGCTTCAGGGAAACCTAACTGAATCCTGAATATCAGGGAGAGTGCACCACCAATTAGTGCCCAGAAAATACCTGTCATCAGGAATTGCTTACCAATCATTTTATGATCGGTAGTAAAAATATATTTTGAAATAAACGTTTCGTGATGTGCATGATCATCATGATGTTCGTCATGAGAATCGATGTGCACGTTTTGTGTTTTAACTTCAGACATTGTCCCTAATTTTAATCTTAAAGTGCTGCTTTAACAGATAATTTCTCTTCGTTCTCCTGACCTTCTTCAGCCAGTTTTGGTAATTCGAATCGTTTCCCTTTTCCTTCTGTGAAATAGTCCTGATTCATATTTACCCATGTCTTTTGCTCACTTGCCCACTTATCATACTCTTCTTTAGTAAGGACTTCTACTTCCATTCTCATTGAGAAATGACCTCTTCCGCAAATTTCAGTACAAGCCATTTCATATTTGAAATCAGGATTTTTTGTTTCAGCCCTAACTTCCTCTGTAGTTTTCGTCGCCACAAAATGAAAGTTTGTCGGCATACCTGGCACAGCATCCATCTTCACTCTGAAGTGAGGTAAGAATACGCTGTGTAGTACATCTCTTGCCCTGATATTTAAGTTTACAGGAGTACCTTTAGGAATTACCAGTTTTAATGGCATGAAATCATCAAGAGCGGCTTTATCATTAAAGTTAACTCCGAACGCATTTACATTATCTATCAACTGATAATTATAATCTCCCAGTTCACCATCGTCGCCAGGATATCTTACTCCCCATGCAAACTGATAACCCATTACTTCAATATTTATAGCTTCTTCAGGTGCTTCGGCAGTCATATCATTCCAAACAAATAGACCGCTAAGAATCAATACCGTTAATGCAATAGCAGGAACGATAGTCCAGGCTAATTCGAGTTTAGTATTGTCAGGATAGAACAATGCTTTTTTCTTTTCACTAAATCTGTATCTCCAGCCATACCAGAATAACAGAATATGTGTGATAACAAAAACTCCTCCAGTAACAAGCATTGTGATCCAGAATAATTCATCCGTCCTAACTCCGTGATCTGAAGCTACAGGAAGCTTGTAATCTTCATAACTTGCCCAGGAATAATAAAATATACCTCCTAAAAACAACAATCCGAAGATTGGCATTAAAAGGGCATTATTAAAATTACTACTTGAGGCACGTTTCTTATCGGAACCTTTCGCAACGTCAACCAGGGTGATTACTCTGAATACAGTAATTAGAATCACAAGTATCAGAATCGCTCCGAAAGCCCCTAATATTAATAACGTATTATCCATTTTATCGAGTGTTACAGTTTAATTAAATATGATGATGTAAACTTTCCTCCAACATCGGATGGTTTTTCGGTACTAACGGATATTTAGCCAGGCTAGTTAGTGCTACAAAAGTAAATGCTGCACCAAAGAACATAGCTGAACCAATTTCCATCAGGCCAAAAGTACCATTCTCTTTCAATACACCTGGTGTTATCATCAGGTAAAAGTCAATCCAATGACCCGCTAAAACTGCAATACAAGCAATTTTCAAGAATGTCATATGACGTTTAGAATCTCTTGTCATTAGGAACAAGAATGGGAAGAAAAAGTTTATGATTAAATTGAAATAAAAGAACGGTGCATATTGATGACTGCTCATTCTCTCAATAAAATAAATTGTTTCTTCCGGAATATTCGCATAATAAATCAATAAGAACTGAGAGAACCAGATATAGGTCCAGAAAATACTGAATGCAAAGACAAATTTCCCAAGGTCATGAAGGTGGTTACTATTAACTACAGTTAAATAACCAGCACCCTTCAATAAACAAACTATTAATGTGATAGCTGCTAATCCAGTTACCCACCAGCTGGCAAATACATACCAGCCAAACATAGTACTGAACCAGTGAGTGTCTATTGAAAGAACCCAATCCCATGCAGATACAGAACTTGTTACTGCAAAGATCACTAAGAATACAGCACCTTGTTTTACTAATTTATGCCAATACTTTGTATTTGGATCTAAATCTTCCTTCAATGCTGTTTTACGCATTGTAACGAACATGTAGTACCAAAGTGCAAAGAATAATACTAATCTTACAAACCAAAAATAGGGAAAGGATAATCTCCCGATGGCTCAGTTGGCCAAAAGAAAAATGCCGCTTTACCATTTATAATTGAATCAAACAAAGGACTTGATTTGTCATATAAATATCCGTGAGTCCAGTGAAATATTTCATGGCCTCCCCAGAAATATCCTACAAGCATTAATACAAATGCTATAGGCAACCAGGTTCCAAATGACATTGGTATTCTAAGTATTCCTGCCGACCATCCTGATTGGGAAACATATTGTATTGCAAAAAAGAATACTCCAATAATTGCCAGACCAGTAAAATACATATTATTAATCCACAGATCAGCTTTTAATCTGTCTGCCCAGCTAAATTCTCCATGAGACTCAGCTCCATGAGAAGCTTCACCCGGACTGTCTTCTGCATCCAAAGCATGATCTTCACCATGTTGATCCTGGTCCTGAACAACTACTTCAGCAACTGCTTCATGTGATTCTTCACCATGATGATCTCCTGATGAAGTTGTGAAAATACCGGCTATCATAAGCAATAAGCCTGCGATACCGACGATAAACACCTTTTTCTTCAGGGAAGAGGTGAAATTAAATTTTTCGTCAAGGTTGTGATTTACAGCTTGCATTTCTTTTATTATTTCTTTTGCAGAATTTGTACGTAACGAACAATTTTCCAACGCTCTTCCTGGCTTATTTGAGAACCATGAGCGCCCATACGGCCCTTACCATGAGTTATTACATGGAATATATGACCAGCAGGTTTATCCTTCACACCCATTGAAGAATAACTTGTGATACCGGCAAATACTTTTCCAACTGTACCCGTTTCACCACCTTTTCCTTCAGGTCCATGACAATGAAGACAAAAACGGTCATATAGAGCTCTACCCTGTGTGATTATTGCATCAGTAGAATCAATAGGGTTAGACAGAGTTCGTGCAGCCAGATCAAAACTATCCTTAGGAATTTCATAAGGTAGTGGAGCAGTTCCAGTATATCTGACAGTGTTATCTGCAGGTTTACGCATAGTCATGTTATGCGGATTAAAAGGGTTTGAATTATAAAATTCACCTAATGAATCCTCGTCACTGCTTAACCAGTCTCCAGCTTCCTCATTTGTGATCTGAGATAATGGTTCGTAGGGCTTTGTATGATACATCTGAGGTGCATATTCAACGCCCGGATTATCACCATCTGCAGAGCATGAAGCCAATACTGAAATGGCAACTAACGCATAAAAATATTTTTGTATTGATGACATCATTCTCGATTGTTTATTCAAAGCTTTTCTCATTAACTTCTGAAGCACCCGCTTCACTCAGGATAGTTCGAATTTCTTCTACTGACTTTTTATTATCTGCCAGGTCAATTGCCATAGCAAATTTATCATCAGTACTTCGTATATCGAATATCTTTGGTTTTGCCCATGGTTTCAGATTTCTGGTGACGAAAAATGTACCAACCATACCAAAAGCGGTAAGTAGTACTGTTAACTCGAAAGTAACCGGGATAAAATCCGGCAATGCTAAAAAGTCTTTACCACCAATTATCATTGGCCAATCCCAATACATCATTCCAATCTGCATTACCAAAGCCAGGGTAGTACCTGTCAATCCAAAGAAAAATGCGATCATTGGCAATTTTGATTTACTATAACCCAGTACATGCTCAAGTCCATGAACAGGGTAAGGAGTATAAACTTCTTCAATTTTAACTCCTGCTTCTTTTATTTTGGGTACTCCTGACATTACATCGTCTTCGTCAGTGAATATACCTACCAAGTAATTTTTTCCTGTATCCATCGATCTTAAGCTTTGCGTTCAGAACTAGATTTCAAAACAGATTTCACCTCAGCCATGTTGATTACTGGGAAGAACTTCGCGAATAGGAAGAACGCCGTAAAGAACAGACCGAAGGTAAATAAGTAAACTCCCATATCTACCCACGTTGGAGTGAACATTGCCCAACTCGATGGTAGGTAGTCTCTGTGAAGCGAAGTTACGATAATAACGAAACGCTCAAACCACATACCGATATTCACGATTATTGATAATACGAAAGTAGAGACAATACTCGTTCTGATCTTTTTGATCCAGAAAAGCTGTGGAGAGATAACATTACAAGTCATCATTGACCAATAAGCCCACCAGTATGGTCCGGTTGCCCTGTTAATGAATGCATATTGTTCAAAAACAACACCGGAATACCACGCCATGAATAGCTCTGTGATATAGGCAACACCAACAATTGAACCAGTGATTAGAATCACTATATTCATCAATTCGATATGGTTTATTGTTATATAGTCTTCCAGGTGATAAACTTTTCTGGTTATCAACATTAAGGTCAATACCATTGCGAACCCAGAGAAGATCGCACCAGCAACGAAGTAAGGCGGGAAGATCGTTGTATGCCATCCAGGTATAACTGAAGTAGCGAAGTCAAACGATACAATAGTGTGTACAGAAAGTACTAGTGGAGTTGCAATACCTGCAAGTATCAATGATACCGCTTCGTAGTGCATCCAGTTTTTAGCACCTCCGTCCCAGCCCATGCTGAGACCGCCGTATATAGCTTTACTTATTTTGTTCGTTGCTCTATCACGGATTGTAGCGAAATCAGGAATTAAACCAATGTACCAGAAAACTAATGATACAGAGAAATAAGTTGATATCGCAAATACATCCCAAAGAAGTGGTGAATTAAAGTTCACCCAAAGAGATCCGAATGTATTTGGTAATGGTAGTGCCCAGTATGCTCCTAACCATGGTCTACCCATGTGAAGTACCGGGAACATAGCAGCACAAATAACGGCAAAAATCGTCATCGCCTCTGCTGCACGGTTAATAGATGTTCTCCATTTTTGTCTGAAGAGCAATAGAATTGCAGAAATAAGCGTTCCTGCGTGACCAATACCAACCCACCATACGAAGTTGGTAATATCCCATGCCCAGCCGACTGTTTTGTTAAGACCCCATGCACCAATTCCTTCCCACAGCGTTTCAACTACTGCATAAGTACCTACTATCAGTACAAGGAAAGAAAAAGTAAATGCGGCTAACCAAGTCTTTGGTGGCTTTTGTTCCACATACTGGCATATGTCCTGCGTTACGTCGTGGTATGACTTACCACCCGTAACCAAGGGCTTTCTTACTGTTGAAGTAACCTGCATAATTTATTTACAATCTCCGGGTTAAACTTAAGCTTCGTCTTTATTTCTAATTTTAGCAAAGTAGAATACATTAGGATCTACTCGAAGTTCTTCAAGAACAGCGTATGCTCTTTCCTCTCCGATCTCCATTCCATCTGCATCATTCTCTACTTCTCTTATTTTCAATAAGTTGTGGATCTTAGAATCCTCATTCTTAAGGTCTCCAAATACAATTGCATCTGAAGGACATGCCGCAGCACAGGCAGTTGTAACATCTTCGTCATTCGGACGACGACCTTCTGTTTTAGCCTGTAACTTACCAGCCTGGATTCTCTGAACACACATAGAGCATTTTTCCATAACACCTCTTGCTCGAACAGTTACATCAGGGTTAAGAACCATCTTACCTAATACGTTGTCCATTGAAGTGTTCTTATCGAACTGCTTGTTGTCATGGTATTTGAACCAGTTGAACCTTCTTACTTTGTAAGGACAGTTGTTAGCACAGTAACGAGTACCGATACATCTGTTGTAAGTCATCTGGTTAACACCTTCAGTACTGTGAGTCGTAGCAGCAACCGGACATACCGTTTCACAAGGAGCATTATTACAATGCTGGCACATCATTGGCTGGAATACAACTTCAGGATTGTCTGCCGCATTTTCTAGCTCGTCATAAGAATCAGCAGATTCTGGTGAGCTATAGTAACGGTCGATTCTTATCCAGTGCATCTCACGACGGTTAAGAACCTCTTCCTTACCTACTACCGGGATGTTATTTTCAACCTGACATGCTATATGACAAGCTGAACAACCAGTACATGAGTTAAGGTCGATAGCAAGACCCCAGTGGTGGTTGTTGTAATCATGCCCATTCCATAAAGTAATCGCTTCAGGTCTTTTTAAACCTTCAGAAGTATGGAATTCTGGGTGATCAACAACGCTTTTAGGATCCTTTTTATATTGTTTAAGAGTAGCTTCTTTAATAATGCTATCTCTTTCCATTACGGTTTCATGAGTCTGAGTTTGTGCTATTCTGTAAGTATTACCTGTTGGTTCTACAGAAACTCCCTCTGTTACATTAAATGATACGAATTCATTTTTAACAGCAAGAAGAGGATAAGCATTTACTCCAACTTCATTTCCTACCTTACCAGCCTTCTGACGACCATATCCTAATGCAAGTCCCATTGTTCCTTTAGCCTGTCCTGGCTGGATAAGAACCGGTACTTCCATAGTTTGTCCGCCAACTTTTAGGGTAGCTGTAACAGTTTGTCCTTCCTTCATATCTAACCCATTGTCCCGGGCGAAAGACTGAGAAACTGTCAGGTAGTTATCCCATGTTGCTTTTGTGATCGGATCAGGCATTTCCTGTAACCATGGGTTGTTAGCCATGCTACCATTACCTGTTCCATTTGTATATAGTACAAGCTCGACATTCTTACTCGAGGCTTTGTAATTCTTCTTTATATTTGATGCTACAGCTGCAAGGTTTGCATTAAACCCGGTAGAAGTCTGCGCTTCACTAGTAGCGTCTTCATCAGATTCAACTGCTTCTGTAACTTCAGCCATCTCTACATTTCCGGTATAAACACCTTTATGTAAAGTCTCGTTCCAGAAATTATCGAAATCACCTGATTCAGACTGATTAGCGAATGGCCCTTCCTGCCAGTTTTTTCTTAAGAAGTCATAGTAAGAAGTGTTGTCTCCTGACCATACAAGGAAAGACTCTCCTGCATTTCTGGTTTTAAACAGCGGCCTGATAGCAGGCTGACCAAGAGTAAAATGACCTTTCATAGGCTCGGCATCGTTCCATGCTTCAAGGAAATGATGATCCGGAGCAATATATTGAGTCAATGAAGAAGTTTCATCAACAGTACCATTAGTTGAAACTGAAAGATCTACTTTAGGTAAAGCAGAAGCAATCTGGTTTCCTTTTGGATGGTTGTAAACCGGATTAGCATTATAGAAGATAACAGCACTGTATTCTCCTTTAGCCAAACCATTTACAAATGCGTTCATTTTCCTGTCATTACCTAATCTGTAATAAGCAGGCTTATCAATGTTGATAGTTGAACCGTAGTTTGTAAGTAAGTTGTTTATTGCATTTACAACGATCTGAACATCTGGATCATTTGAACCCGCAATTACTAAACTCTTACCTTTTGCTTTCCACAGATCGTTTGCAGCTTTCTCTAGATTGGCTACTTCAGCTCCTGATACACCTGAAAGTGGAGAAGCCCCAGCTTTTCTAGCTAATAAGTTATAAAGCTGCCCAACTACAAATCCTTCCTGAGAAGGTTTGATTGGAGTTCTGTAGTCTGCATTTGCACCAGTTAAAGAAAGATTTGATTCAAACTGGTAATGACGAGCCATTTCAGGATTGTCTTTACTTACTTTACGAATCTTACCGTAAGCCTTAGAGAACTGTCCTGAATTACTTCTTGAACCAAGGAAATCAGAGGCTACTGAAACAATAACATCTGCGTTTTCAAGGTTGTATGAAGGTACTGCGTCAACTCCGAATGTCGCTTTATGTGCGGCCATCACTCCGTATTCAGAGATCGGGTCATACATAACATGCTCTACATTCTGATATTTATCAGCAAATTTGTTTAATGCTTTTTTAAGAGATGGTGAATTAACTGTTTCACTAACAACAGCAATTTTACCACCACTAGCCTGAATTGAAGACAACTTAGATTTTACTTCAGCGTCAAGCTTTTCCCAGGTGATATCAGCTTCTCCTTTTTTGGGATTCTGAAGTCTGGCTGTATCATACAGATTCAACACAGAAGCTTCAACCTGTCCAGTGATAGCACCACCTGACACACCATGCTTGTTACCATCTAATTTGATCGGACGACCTTCACGGGTCTTTACAACCACACTATAAACATCACCACCATTAAAGTAGGTAGATGCATAGTAGTTAGGTATTCCCGGATCAACATCAACCGGTTTGTTCAAGTATGGAATTGCTTTTCTGATAGGAGCCTCACAAGCTGCAAGAGATGCTGCTGCGATGCTGAATCCCATCATTTTAAGGAAATCACGACGTGATCTCGAGGGTGCATCTTCACCTTCACCAGGGACTTCTGGAAATTCGTTCTGTGCATTCTTAACAAACTCAGTATCGTTTGTCAACTGCTCAAGGCCTTTCCAGTATGTTTTGTTTACTTTTTTCATTTCAATCTATCTATATCTAGGGAAAGAAATTCTTTAATTAATAGTGACATTTAGAACATTCAAGACCACCGATATCCTCAACAGTCATTGGTTCATCTGTCTCTTGATTGTGTAATTCAACGAGTTTATTGTAGTAGTCATTACCACCTGCATTAACAGCGGTCTCACGGTGACAGTTTATACACCATCCCATTGTTAACGGAGCATATTGATATACTACTTCCATCTCTTCGATCGGACCATGACAAGTCTGACACTCGATCTCTCCAACTTCAACGTGTTGCTCGTGATTAAAGTAAGCTAAGTCAGGAAGGTTATGAATACGAATCCACTCAATTGGTTTATTTTCCTCGACAGCAGCATAAATTTTTTGTATTTCCGGTGACTCTGTTTTAACAACTGAGTGACAGTTCATACAAATATTAGCTGAAGGAATATTCGCATTTTTACTTTTTCTCACACCTGTATGGCAATAATTACAATCAATTTCGTATTCACCAGCGTGCAATGCGTGAGAGAATGCTATAGGTTGTGTCGGCTGATATCCCTGCTGAATACCTACAGTATATAAAGCATCGATAGCTGTCTTAGCAACTACGGCAATAAAAATCGCTGTGATAATTGCCAGGAATACTTTATTAGTTGCAAGATCCTTAAAGCTAAACTTTTGTTCGATTACTTCTCTGTCGGCCTCATCAAGATCCTCTTTGTCTTTAAGATACTTAACAAGGATATTAACAATCAGGATTAATACAACTAAGATCAGAACAAGTACAAAGATCAATACGCCAAGAATAACAGACATATAAGTACTGCTTATTCCTGTTTGTTGAGCAGCATTTGGATCCTGAGGATCAACCACAGTTGTTTTTTCCTCTGGCCCATTAATAGTTTCCTGCTGTATATAAGCTAAGATGTTCTTTACCTGCTCTTTTTCGAAAGGGAAAGACGTCATAACAGTTGGCTTATATTCTTCCCAGAGCTGTTCAGCATATGGGTCGCCAGAAGCAATAACTTTTTGTGAGTTGTAGATGAAATTGTGAAGCCATTCTATCGATTCTTCTCCTTCACCCGGAACTCGTTCGTAAACATTTGCCAGAGCAGGTCCAACTAACTTAGTGTGGATGTTGTGACAAGTTTTACAGTTTCCTTCAAATAATTCCTGACCGGCTGATATTGAAGCCTGATCCGTGGGAATCCCAGGGAATTTTTCTCCTCCACCTGAAGCAGCATCATCTGCAGCAGCTGTTTCCTGTTGTTCACCACCCGCAGCAGCATCACCTGCAGCAGTAGCCGAGTCTTGCTGGGCATACGCCACAGTACCCGACAGAATACAAATTAGGAACAAAAAGTTCCTCATTTTGCAACCCAGAGCCATTTTCTTTTCGTTTAAGTAATTGATTATACTCATTTCAGTATACTACATCCTTTAAAATCGCTACAAATCTACTATGCGAACGCTTGTTTTCAAACAAAGAGGTTTGACAAAATACTTTTAAATCATACATAATTTCTTGCATTTTGCTCAAAACAGTGCTTTTCAGCGATTTATTAGTCTTTTCTAATATGAAAGCTATTTAATTTAGAATTGTTTTAAATAAGATTCCTGGTATATTGTTTTGTTTAACTTTTCAAAGAAAGCCTAATAAGTATGACTCATTACAATAGTTACAATTAACTGATGCGATAATTACGAATATGAGTTATTTAATCATTTAAGAGACTGATTGATAAAAGCTTAAACAAAACATCAATTGTTGTTTTATATGAATTTTCTTACATGAAAATTACATCAAAAATCTAATTTAAGTGTTCCGCCTTTCCTGAATGAATTAAGATTAAAGGCCGGCATAGTTCTGTCGGGCATGTATTTGTTTATACTTGATTGAAAAGATTGCCTGATAATTTCTGCTATAGGACCATCACCTTTAATTCTCCTGCCCCATTTCAAATCTGACACGTCTCCTCCGTGCAAAGTCTTAACCTGGTTGATCACTTTTTTATACTTGTCGGGAAAGTTTTGTTTTAGCCACCGATCAAAAACCTGGTAAACAGGCTTGCTTAACCTTACTACAGTATAGCCAACCTTAATGGCTCCGGCCTGAGCAACAGATTCAACTATTTTTGGTATTTCGGTATTATTCAGTCCCGGAATAACGGGAGCCACCATCACACCAACAGGAATATTCCTTTCAGAAAATTTCCTGATAACTTCCAGCCTTTTCCTTGAAGTAGCTGTCCTTGGTTCCATTGCTCTTCTAAGCTCTTCATTCAGCGTGGTTATACTTATATATATATGGCACAAATCTTCACTTGTTAATTCTTCAAGTATATCAATGTCTCTTTCAATCAGAGAATTCTTAGTAATTAAGGAAACGGGATGTTTGTATTTATTAAATACCTGAAGAAGTGCCCTTGTTATCTTTAGTTTTTTTCTACTGGCTGATAACAATCAGTATTACCAGACAACATTATAGGAGAAACTTTCCATGAAGGTGCCATCAGTTCCTTTTCCAATAGTCGGGGTGCATCTTTTTTAATTATTATCCTTGACTCAAAATCGAGTCCGGGATTCCAGCCCCAGTATTCATGACTCATTCTGGCATAGCAATAACTGCATCCATGCTCACATCCCTGGTAAGGGTTGACTGAAAAATCCAGCCTGAGATCCGGGCTATTGACCTTATTTATTATTTTTTTGGATTATCGTTATAATATTTTGTATTTACTACATCACCTGAATCAAAAATATCTATCCCATCTGGTTCGAATAAACCAATTTTCTCTTTATAGAATCGGTTATTAAAATTAAAATCTGATCCTCTACCCTTCATTTAGCAATGATACTAATTTTTTTAGTAAACTAATATTTTTAGCAAATTTATATTAGGTGATATTTATTACACTCGAAAGGTAGACCTCGTTTTTTTCATGGAAAAAGACAATAAGGGCCTATCTTTACAAATGTGAAATGAAAAGAGAAGAGAACATGGAAAAAGCTTTTGATAACGCGAGATTTGTAAGAATATATTCACATGAGATGGATCAGATGATCAGAATATATTTTAATTGATACAAATCATTTTTTAACTGAGAAGTTGATTTTTTTAATCTAAAGATTTTTTAAACTAAGCCATTTTTTAAACTTAACGATTTTTTGAACTATACCTGTACCTAAACTTGTACGATTTTTTTGAATACCCGGGCATTAAGTCCGGGTATTTTTGTTTTTGGAATACGTTGGTAAAAGTCTTTTGGTTTACTGATTCTTATCAGTTGCATAGCTTGATAATTAGTCCTTTGTAAACTATATTTAATTAGGTAATGAAACTGACAGAATAGAGTGATTACCAGATTGATATTTCACTTTCCGCTGCAGTCTATCATTTATTACGCTTTTTAGGCGTTAGCTGATTAAATAAACTGAAAAGTTAGATCTATCACAATTACGGGGATCAGTCCGTAAAACCAATTAAATAAAAGACAGCAATGGTCATCAAAAAAATATTAATTCCAATAGACTTTAGTACTTGCTCATTAAATGCAGCAAAAGAGGGAGTCGCCTTAGCGAGAACGATGAATGCACAGGTAGTACTTTTACATGCATACCGTATTCCTGTTACGGGGTAGAAATGGAATCCGGAGTTGCAGTAGACCCGGAACTGCATAAAGAAGTTAAGGAAGATGTTGATAGGGAGTTTGAGAATCTGGAAGAAAAAATTCCGGAATTAAAAAAAGTGACCTTTCAATTAAAGTCTACCTATGATTTTGTCAACGACGCAATAGAAGATGCAATAGAAAGCGAAAATATTGAACTCGTTATTATGGGCACCAATGGGGCTAAAGGAATAGATGAGGTACTTATAGGCAGTAATGCGTATAACGTTATAAAAACAGTTAAGATACCTATTATAATCATTCCCGAAGAAGCTTCTTTAAAAAGTCTCAAGACAATCGTTTTTACCAGTGATTTTCGACATGTACCAAAAAGAGAAACTATTGCTTTCCTAATAGACCTGGCTAAATTCGTCGGGGCAAAAATTCATATTTTACATATTGACACTGATGGTGTCACAGGTCTCGACGAAGAGGAGCGGTTTGAGGCTAAACAACTGGCTTTGCACTTCAAAAGCATACCACATGAATTTAAATATTTGGAAGCAGAAAAAGTTGAAGAAGGAATTCTTTCTTTCACAGAAAAAACCGATGCGGATCTTCTAGCTGTTATGCCACGAAAACATGATATAATAACTAAATTATTTAAGCGTAGCATTACAAAACAATTAGCCTTTCACAGTGAAATACCTCTTTTAGTTATACAGGCAGATAGATGAAAATATTAGTTCCAATTGATCTTAATGAAGCTGCAATACCTTCTTTAAAAGCAGCTTCTCTGATCGGTAAAAAAATTGAGAATTGTGAAATAATGATTCTTCACGGTACCAACGCGCCATTTCCGATGATGGATGTTGCCAATACCTTTGACCGTTCAATTATAGACGAATATCTGGCTGAGGCAAAAAAGAAATATGACAACATCGTCAAAGACATTCCAGAATTAAATGAATCGAAAATTGAATTTAATCCGGACCTGGCATTTGCTCTAGAGGCTATTCTAGATAATATCAAATCTTTTCGCCCGGACCTTCTAATTATGGGAAACCCGGTAAAATATAAAAACAAAAAACCGATCTTGGGCAATACAATTACCGATGTCCTTCACACAGTTACCCAACCTATACTGATCATTCCAGAGGAGCAGGAGAATTTTGATTTCAGGGAAGCAGTGTTCAGTTATGACTTCAAGCAAGTTAAAGACAACCAGAACATGAGAGTATTTAATACTTTAAGTAAGGCTTTTGGGTTTCGGGTTCATGTTATGTATGCAGGTGAAGATCTGGAACATCCTTCCGAAAAGGAAATCAAGGCTGGATTGGTTCTTGAAAACATTTTAAAAGACTCTCCTCATTCATATCATTTTGTACCTTCAGCAAAGTTTACCCCGGCATTAGAAGAATACCTCGAAGAGAATAAAATAGACCTTGTAGTAAATTTGCATCGCGAAAAAGGGTTCTGGCAAAATTTACTCGGAAAAAGTAAAAGTCACTATCTCGCCACCCACATCAGAAAGCCCTTACTTATATTGAATCAGGACAAAGATTAAGGAGCTTACTTAGTGAAAATCAAATAATTTGGTTAATTTTGCGCTCCGCTCAGGTGAGCGATTCTGTAAACTATTGGCTTACAGAATATTGTAAAATAAATGGCATAAAAAGCAGCCCGGGTTTTATGCTGTATAAACGGGTGATTTTAATATTATTATGGCAGAAGAATCAAAAAATCAAGACTTCAACTGGGATGACATTAGTGACCAGGGGTTTGGAGACAGCTATTCTGAGAAAGAAAGAGCTGAAATGGAAAAACTTTACGACCAGACCTTAAATGAGGTTACTGAAAAAGAGGTTGTAGAGGGTACTGTTGTTGATTTCAACGACAGAGATGTTGTTTTGAACATCGGTTTCAAATCTGACGGCCTGGTATCTGCTTCTGAATTCCGTGACGTGCCGGATCTGAAAGTTGGACAGAAAATTGAGGTTTTCGTTGAAGAAAAAGAAAATGCTAACGGACAGTTAGTTCTTTCAAGAAGAAAAGCGAAAATCGTTAAGGCATGGGAAAAAATCCAGTCTGCTCTTGACAATGATGAAGTGATCGAGGGTACGGTTAAGCGTCGTACAAAAGGTGGTCTTATCGTGGACATCTACGGTATCGAAGCCTTCCTTCCTGGTTCACAGATCGATGTTAAGCCAATTCGCGACTTTGACGTATTTGTTGGAAAGCAAATGGAAGTTAAAGTTGTTAAAATCAACTACGCTAACGACAACGTTGTTGTATCACACAAAGTACTTATCGAGAAAGATATCGAAGCTCAGAAAGCTGAAATTCTTAACAACCTTGAAAAAGGTCAGGTTCTTGAAGGTGTTATCAAGAATATGACAAACTTTGGTGTATTCATCGACCTTGGTGGTGTAGATGGATTACTTCACATTACTGATATTTCATGGGGTAGAATCAACCACCCTGAAGAAGTTCTTAATCTTGACGAAAAAGTTAACGTTGTTGTACTTGACTTTGACGATGAGAAGAAGAGAATTTCTCTTGGTATGAAGCAGCTTACTCCTCATCCATGGGATTCACTTGATGAGAAGATCGAAGTTGGTTCAAAAGTTAAAGGTAAGATCGTTAACGTTGCTGATTACGGCGCATTCCTTGAAATCCAGCCTGGAGTTGAAGGTCTGATCCACGTATCAGAAATGTCATGGTCTCAGCACCTACGCAATCCACAAGACTTCATTAACATTGGTGATGAACTTGAGGCAGTTGTATTAACTATCGACAGAGACGAAAGAAAGATGTCACTAGGTATTAAGCAGCTTACTGAGGATCCTTGGACTAAACAAGATATCCTTACTAAATATGCTGTTGGTACTAAGCATAAAGGTGTAGTACGTAACCTGACTAACTTCGGATTGTTCATCGAACTTGAAGAAGGAATCGATGGTCTTGTACACGTTTCTGATCTATCATGGACTAAGAAGATCAAGCACCCTTCTGAGTTTGTTAAAGTCGGCGATGAGCTTGAAGTAATCGTACTTGAGCTTGACGTTGATAACAGAAGACTTGCTCTTGGACATAAGCAACTTGAAGAGAACCCATGGGATACTTTCGAAACAGTATTCTCAATTGGTTCTGTACATAAAGCTTCTATCGTTAATAAAAACGACAAAGGAGCAATCCTTGAGCTTCCTTACGGAATCGAAGGTTTTGCTAACACAAAACAATTGATTAAGGAAGACGGAAGCAAAGCTGACGTAGGTGAGTCATTAGACTTTAAAGTGATGGAATTCTCTAAAGACGATAAAAAGATCGTTCTTTCGCACAAAGCTACTCACTCTGAAGTAGCAGCTGAAGAGAAGCCAGCAGCTACTCCTAAGAAAAAATCAACTAAGAAAGCCGCTCCTAAAACACAGGAAGACAAAGCTACCTTAGGTGATCTTGACGCCCTTTCTCAGCTTAAACAACAAATGGAAAAAGGCAAAGACGACAAGTAATTGTCTCCTTTTCAATAAGATAAAAATCCGCCCTAGCAGGCGGATTTTTTTTATCTAATAAAATTGACTTTTCAGTTTGTGCAAAACATTTGTTTTAACTAGTTTTGCATCACCTTAAAACAAAAAGGTTCCGTGGCCGAGCGGCTAGGCAGAGGTCTGCAAAACCTTTTACAGCGGTTCGAATCCGCTCGGAACCTCACCAAAACCGACTATAGATTAGTCGGTTTTTTTTATTTTATAATATAGATGCTTATATTATAAGAAATATTGTTTATCGAGCAATAAATTGAATTTATCAAATTTTAAAAGTAGATAATTTAATTTTTAATAATTTGGCACGATTTCAGCAACATAAACAATACTAAACAAGAGCAAACAAAATAGTCATTGTTGATCATCTCAATTTTAAAAGGCAAAATCCGCAACTATAATTACGGATTTCGTTAATTTTTATAGGTATCTCATATTTTGGGTAATGAATAAAATATTTTTATTTTTTTGATCCTTTTTACTTTTGGCTTTAGTCATGAGATAAAAGCTCAATACCCAAAAACTTCCAGGCTCCCGGTGTATACAGCTATCGATAGTGCTACTTATCATGCAGGCATGTTAATCACATTTGGAAAAGCATCTGCGAGCCATTACCGATATTGTTTTATTCCAAAACCCGAAAGAATTTCTAAACCGGAGGTCTACATCCGTCGAGGAATAGAAGACCTGGCTCTTCCAATTCGCAGGCTTTACAAAGATGAAGAAGACAATAATGTCTATGTTGTCATACGATACTTCCTTGACATCGATGGCGGTTCAAGTACTAAAGTACGAGATCTTGTAATCCACTTAGACCGGGCTTTAGAATCGGGTGAAGTAAGAAGTCAGAATGAAAACTATAACCCTTCTGATACTGGCGATATGAAGCCTAGATTTAACAGGGAGAATGGGTCTCAATAACACCTTTAATCAATCGTTATCACCACTTTTCCTGTAGTCTTTCCTGATTGAAAAATCTCCAGTGCATCAATAAGTTCTTCAAATTTAAATGTGTGTCCAACAAAAGGCGGCTCCAGATTCATTGCTTCGATCTTTTTAAGCATCGCCATGAGCTCATCGACTTGCTCATATAACCAGATCAGGTTAAACCCCATTAGCGATTTATTTTCTTCGATCATTTTCTGTGGATCTATCTTTGGCCTTGTCAGGTATTTCCAGATCAGATAAAGATAGTTCGGAGATTTCCCCGGGTGTGCATACCTTGCCGATCCATATATGACGTGCCGCCCCTGTTTTGCTAATCTGTTATAACCTTCCTTAAAGATCCTTCCACCTATGCATTCAAGTATAATATTCAAAGGACGACCGTCTAACGAATCTTCCAGCTTTTGTCCGAATTTTTTATCCCGTACAATATATTTATCGTATCCCTCTTTTTGTAGAAGATCAGTTTTAGATTCACTCCCTACAGTACCAATAGTGTAAAGCCCTATTTTTTTTGCAATTCTGTTTGCCATAATCCCTACGCCACCCGCAGCTGAATGAATTAGTACATTCTGGCCTGCTTGGGCATTCCCAAGTTCTACCAAAGCATAATATGCAGTTAAGGCTTGAACTATAAAACCGGCTCCTTCTTCAAAGGACCAGCTTTCAGGTAATTTTAAAACATATCGTTGATCTATATTTATCAAAGAAGTATATGAACCAAACCTTGAGGACCCCATCACTCGGTCACCTATTTTATAATCAGATACATTACTGCCCACATCTACTATTTCACCGCAAAACTCAAGCCCTGGTATAAATTCACCTTCCGGGGTTGCACTATAAAGTCCGAATATGGCAAAAATGTCTGCAAAATTAAGACCGATAGCTTTGTTGCTAATTCTGATTTCATTCTCACCCAATGAACCTATTTCCTCAGTTACAATTTTTAATTTGTTCATACTCCCTGCTTTGGGAGTTACTTTCCATGATATTTTTTTCATTCTATTTTCAGTATATAATTATATTTTTTCTTGACTAAGTATAAATAAATTATTATTATCATTATCTAAACAAAAAATAATGTTCGAGGATAGAATTGACGCAGCCTTAGCTCTATACCCATCCTTGCATGACAGAGTAACAAATGACACTCTGGTTGTAGGTATTCCCAATGGAGGTATGGTAATAGCACATGTATTAAGCAAAGCGCTCCATACCCCGCTTGGTTTTGTCCTGGTAAAACGAATTCCACACCCTGTTAATAAAAAATACGCAGTCGGCGCAGTCAATCAATCGTCGGTCAAGCTTTTTGCTCATCATGGTATAAGTAAAAAATACCTTGATACTCAATGTAAGATAATTGAAAGAGATTTAGCAAATTCAGCGGAATATTATTCATTGTCAATTGGAAATGAATCATTCAATAACAAAGATGTTATTATTGTCGATGATGGAATAGCCTCTGGTGCTACTGCGCTTTCAGCTATTGAATATATAAAAAAACATGATCCGAAGAGTATAACTATAGCCGTACCAGTTGGTTCGCCTATTGGATTAAATAAAATTGAAGGCAAAGTTGATCACCTTATTTCATTATTGCAACCACCTGAGTTCAGGTTTGTATCAACTTACTATGAGAATTTTAATACATGTAGTTTATCAGTTATAGATAATCTGATCCGGCATGCGAAGAATACTGATCATCAGAAAACAATTTACTAAAAATAAAGATTGAATTTTGCTTTTATGAAAAATAACACTAGTTTTGCGGTTAATTTCGACTTTTGACCTCCGGGTTAGTTAAGCGAAGTATCCACAAAAGGATGAAATTTGAAACATTATTACATGGTTATACGTTTAAAACACTTGCGACTTTACATTAAATTTAACCACCTGCGTTTACAAATTCATCACGATAGCTCCTTCTTTTAATCAGCAGCGCTGATAATTTATTGATGTAAGAATAAAAAAAATAGTATTGCAATTTATTGCAACATATATATACCATTGACGTTTGAGTTAAAGGTTTTAAAATAAAAACTACTGATTTTCAAGCTTATATAATATGAGACAACTTAAAATTACGCAAACGATTACCAACAGGGATAGTAAGACCCTTGAGAAGTACTTCTTCGAAATCTCAAAAGAAGAAATGCTTACACCAGAAGAGGAAGTAATGCTAGCCCAGCGAATTAAACAAGGTGATCAAGTAGCGTTAGCTAAATTAATTAAAGCTAATTTAAGATTCGTTGTTTCGGTTGCCAAGCAATATCAGCACACTAAAATTCCTTTGAATGATTTGATTAATGAGGGTAATGTAGGGCTAATTAAAGCAGCCAAAAAATTTGATGAAACCCGGGGATTCAAATTCATTTCTTATGCAGTGTGGTGGATCAGGCAGTCGATTATCCAGGCTTTAGCAGAACAGTCTCGAATGATTAGGCTTCCAGCAAACAAAATCGGTACACTCTCTAAAATTGATCAGGCTGCAGCTGAATTGCAACAGAAATTTGATCGCGAACCTACTCCTCAGGAGTTGGCTAACGTTCTTGAAATGGATGTTGATCAAGTGCAGGACACATTGAAGTCATTAACTAAATCGGTATCTATGGATAAGCCGTTTGAAGAAGGAGAAAGTAGCTCTCTTCTTGATGTGCTTGAAAACGAAGATGCCAACCAGGTTGACAACGACCTTATCCATCAGGATTCTTTGAAATCTGAGGTTGAAAGGGTCTTATCAATATTATCTGAAAAAGAAAGAGAAGTTATCCGTCAGTTTTTCGGTATCGGAAGACAGCAAAGTTTGACTTTGGAAGACATTGGCGAAAATCTTGGTCTCTCACGTGAACGTGTAAGACAGATCAAGGAAAAAGCTATTCGAAAACTGTCTAAAAGTCCTGCAGCGAGAAATCTTATCGCTTATCTGGGAAGATAATAACTTATTGGAAATATATATTGAAAAGCCGGCTAACGCCGGCTTTTTTTATTTCTAATGAATAAATAATTTATTCCCCATTAATATAAAATTTTCCCTTCGAATACAATTTTGCCTTTCCTCCAATATCAACTCTTTCTCCTTTAACATTTCCAAAGACTACTCCTCCCCTGCTTGAAGCCTGGTAAAAATGGAGTTCGTCCTTGTCTAACCTATCAGACCAGAACGGAATTAATTTGGTAAAAGAAGATCCTGTCACAAAATCTTCATCAATACCTACCGAAGGTGCGAAAAACCTGGAAATAGCATCGTACTCTTCAGATTTAGAAGTCACTATTACTCCCCTGGCAGGAAAATCTTTAAGCATTTCCATATTAGGCTTTAAAGATCTGACCTGATCTTCCGACTGATATAAAAACAACCAGTCATCTTCTGATGTATACACTTTTAAAGGAGCGATACCCATTGATTCTACAATCGTTGGACTCACCTCTGCCTCATTATATTCCATTTTCGGAAAATCCAGCCAATATAATTCTCCACTTCTTTTCACTTCAAGCATTCCGGATCTTGATTGAAATCTAATAGAATCTCCAGGCACTTCCATTATATTAAAAAGAACAAATGCTGACGCTAATGTAGCATGTCCACATAAATTTACTTCAACCTCGGGTGTAAACCATCTTAGCTGATACTCATTTTCTTCTGCATTTATTGGAATAAAAAAGGCTGTCTCTGAAAGATTATTTTCTTTAGCGATACTTTGCATAACTTCATCATCAAACCAGAAATCCAATGGAACTACAGCTGCCGGATTTCCTTCAAATATCTTTTCTGCAAAAGCATCTACCTGGTAAAAATTGTACGAGTTTTTTTTCATCACGTATTATAAATATAATATGGGTATTCAATAAACTTAGCTGTTTTTTGAGCTATATCATCATCAAAAATAGTGGAAACAAGATAAATAGCCATATCAATACCAGCTGAAACTCCGGCCGACGTTATAATTTTGCTATCGTGCATAAATCGATTATCAAAATCCGGATTTGCTGTAGGCTCAATTTTCATCACATCATCGAAAACTGAATAATGAGTCGTGAATTTTCTCTCTTTTAATAACCCTAAAGATGCAGCTATCCTGGCACCACTACACACTGTAGCCGTCAATTCTACCAAGGAAATTATTTTATTCAAGCTGTTCATCAAATGATCCTGATCAATGATTCTTTTTGAACCATTACCTCCCGGTATGATCAAAATATCAGTATCGGGAATCTCATCAATCACAAAATCCGGAGTTATAGTAACTCCATTAATCGTGTTGATTGAACGCCTGACATCAGCAAATGAATAAAGTTTTAACGATTGCTCATCTTTTACAATTTCCGAAGCAACAGACAATACTTCCCATGGACCGGCAAAATCCATGAGTTCCATATTATCATAAATAAAAAAACCTACAGTCGTTGACATGTTATTGATAGAGTTTTTAATAATTACAATTGGTCTTTTCCTGATTTTACTCATTTAATTTAATAACAAAAATCTTCGAAATCACAGTTATAAAGCGTTAGATTAGAATAATCAAATTGGTATTTTTTGATAAATGGAAATTTCTGCATTTTTAGGACCCCTGACAACGGAAATTCTGGTAGCTATTTTTTTAGTGTTTTATGGGTTAACACTGACATTTACAGTTACCGTAATTATCCTTGAAGGGAAAAATCCTACAAAGTCGATCTCCTGGATGCTCATTGTCCTGTTTCTACCAGTGATTGGTATTTTATTATATCTTAGGTATGGACGAAATTTCAGAAAAGAAAAATTATTTACTGCTAAATCACAACAGGATTCTAATAAGATCATCGAACAAGTTTCAGATATTGATCTCTCTGGTACTGATATCCTGACAAAAGATGAAAAGTTTTTCCCTTTTAATAAGATCATGAAGTTAGCAGCAGCGGCTAATAAGGCAATGCTAACAAAAAGCAATTGCGCTGAAATTCTCGAAAACGGTTCTGTTACTTTTCCTTCCATGTTAGAAGCGATTGAGAATGCCAATCACCACATCCATATGTGTTTCTATTCATTTGAAGAAGATGATATAGGACAGGATTTTATTAATCTTCTTCTTAAGAAAGCAAAAGAAGGAATTGCTATCAGATGTATTTTCGATGGGATTGGATCGTGGGGATTATCTAAAAAAACAATCACTTTGTTAAAAAATACCGGTATAGAGGTAGAGATATTTATGCCAGTAAGGTTTCCTTTACTTACTACAAGACTAAACTATCGTAATCACAGGAAGATACTAATTATAGATGGAAAAATTGGGTTCACCGGCGGACTCAATATTGCTGAGCGTTATTCAAAGATCAAAAAGGACACCGGTTTCTGGAGAGACACTCACATTAAACTTACAGGTGAAGCTGCAACTTGCCTTCAATCGGTGTTTTTACAAGACTGGAGGTTTGTCTGTAATAGAGTATTTGAAGGTCCTGAATATTTCCCCAAATTCAGAACAGAATCTGATACATTGGTACAGATCACTGCATCTGGTCCAGATTCAAGAGAAGTGGCGATTATGCAAGCCTACTTTACTGCCATAACTACGGCAAGAGATCATATTTATATATCAACTCCGTACTTTGTACCTAATGAACCAATAATTACAGCTTTAGAAACAGCAGTACTAAGTGGTGTAAAAGTGGTTTTACTTCTTCCCGGGATGCCCGATCATAAGATTCTTTATTATACTTCTCTTAATTTTGCCAGTCGCCTGATTTATGCCGGAGTAGAAGTCTACATTTACAAAAAAGGTTTTAATCACGGCAAAGTACTGGTAGTTGACGGAATATTTTCTTCAGTTGGAACTGCGAATATGGATGAACGAAGCTTCGAGAAGAATTTTGAAGTGAATGCTTTTATTTATGATGAGAAAATTGCTTCAACCTTATCTGACAACTTCAAATCTGATCTTGAAGGTAGTGAAAAAATCGATCCGGTAGAATTCAAAAAAAGACCGATCAGACAAAAAATCCTCGAGGGAGTTTGCAGAATGATCAGTCCTTTGATGTGATTATTTTTCAGAGGTAAATTTCGGGAAGTATTTTCGCTGTTGATAGTCCGGATGTAAATATTTCTCCCAGTCGCTACCTCCAGTTGCTTCTTTTTTAGGATTACCCGTCAGGTAAAATCTTGCTGTTTCGAGATGAACCATCGGCCAGTCATAATTGAATTTCCTTTCAAATGCTTTTACGGTTTCTAACAATTTCGGTGACAAACCTTTTTCGTTCTCGATGGTTTTTAAGCGCCTGTTTAAATTGTTATCCTGCATTTTCTCTGCTAGAGAAACCATTTCATCTTTATATTTATCTTCAAAATTTTGCAGCGTAAGGCTTTTTTCACCGGTTTTAGGATTCTTTCCGGCACTTTGCCAGTATAGATGCTCAAATTTATCTCTAATCGACTCATTACCTTCCAGCTTTTCTTTGTCCTCAGGCTTCATAAGGTTTTCAACATCAGTGCAATAAAATTCTACCAGTCTGAATTGTACTGACTGAAATCCACTTGCAGGTGTCAATGTCATACGAAATTGATTATATTCCTCGTAAGACATTCCCTTACTCATCACACTAAAGCTATTAATTAGCATATCCGCATAATTCACGCATCTGTTCATACGAATATCCAATTCTTTTTCCTCAGGAATTTCCCCTGAAGTAAGTTTCTCCAGTTCATGAATTATCAGATTAAGAACTAATTCTGTCACCTGGTGATATACGATAAAAATTTTTTCATCGTGAAAATCAGTCCTTGTTTTCTGTAATGTCAAAAGAGTATCGACCTGGATGTAATCCCAGTAATTTATTGGTTTAGCATGATATAAGCCTTCCAGATAAGCATCGGCAGATTGATTTATATCATCATATTTTTTCTGAAGGCGTTTAAGAATTTCGTCTTTCATCTAATATCTTTCTTAGGGGTCATTAATGTTGTCGGTTGAAAGTTAGGAAAGTATAGCCTCTTTTAATCAAAAAATCATCTGAAATGCATAAAATGTACTTTATATCATAATTTTCGTTTAAATAGAAAACTAAGTAAAGTTTTAAAATAATTAACCTGAGAAATGAGTAAGTAAGAAATAATTCTTATTAATTTCACTAATAATTAATACCCTGGTCAATCACTTTATGAAAGAACAACAAGATCATTTTTCCGAATTTGCCGCTGAATACGCAAAGTACAGACCTAAATACCCACAAGAGTTGTATAAGTGGTTGTATGAGCATTGTACGGGCTTCTACCGTGCATGGGATGCCGCTTGTGGAAATGGCCAGGTGGCGATCGAACTCGCTAAGCAATTTTCTACAGTGTATGCTAATGATATTAGTGAGCAACAGATTGAACAAGCTCCTGAAAACGAAAATATAGTATATAAAACTGGTAGATCGGAAGAATCACTCTGGCCTGGAGAAAGTATTGACCTGATTGTAGCAGCACAGGCTCTGCATTGGTTTGATATTGATGAATTTTTCGAGCAAGTTAAAAGAGTGGCTACGGAAGATGCAATTTTCGCTTCATGGGGATATAATCTGATTGATCTTCAATCGCCGGATCAAAAATTTATCGAAGAATTTTATAACGATCTCATCGGACCTTACTGGCCGGATGAAAGGAAGTATGTAGATAATGAATACAGGGATTTTGATTTACCCATAGACGAATTTAAATCTCCTAACCTTGAAATCCACGCACAATATTCGCGCAAACAACTCTTGGGATATATCTCTACCTGGTCAGCAGTAAAGAATTACAAAAAAGCCATCGGAACTGATCCAATGGGTTTTTTGAAAAATAATCTGAAAGAAGAAAGCTATGCTATAAAGCAAAAGATATTTATGCGTGCAGGAAAACTTTCATTCTGATTTATCTTTCTGAAATATAAACCTTTCTTAGTGCTCCCCAAATTCGAAACATGATGACAAATGACACAATTGATATTGCTGTCATTAATGACGCCAGGTAAACTTCTCCATATAACCAATAGCCAACTGCAAAGAGAGCTGAATATACTGAAAATGTTCCTGTAAGCATTCCTGCAAGACCTAAAGGAATTTTGCTCTTATTGTACATTTCACCTGGCTGAGATTTTACACCTTTTTCCAATGAAATCTTTTGGTATATCCTTTTCCATCCTATCCCACCCGGATTTATCTTTTTAACAAAATTCAAAAGCTTTTCTTCATCAGTTGGCCTGGTAAGGAATGTAACTGTAAGCCAGGCAATAGTTGTAATTGCTATACTTATCAATAGTACCTGGTAAGCTTCCAGATCAGGGAAGAATTCTTCGTGAATTACATTAAAGTATATAGCTACGAGGAAGGATACGATCATCCCTGTAATCTCTGACCATGCATTTATCCTCCACCAGAACCATCTAAGAATGAAAATCAGTCCTGTACCTGCTCCAATGGTCAATAATATTTGAAAAGCCTCCAGGGCGCTTTCCAGAACAAGGGCAAAGAGCATTGCCAGAACCATTAATACCACTGTTGATATTCTACCTACAAGTACTAATTCCTTTTCCTCTGCTTCTGGTTTTATAAATCTTTGATAAAAATCGTAAACTACATAAGAAGATCCCCAGTTTAGATGAGTTGAGATAGTAGACATAAAAGCTGCAATAAGCGAGGCTACCACCACTCCCAGTAATCCATGAGGTAAATAAGTTAACATAGCAGGATATGCGAGGTCGTGTCCGATAATTGATTTATCTACATTTGGAAACGCACTTTGTAGTGAAGCCAGATCAGGATATACCAGTAAAGAAGCCAGTCCGATCAGGATCCATGGCCATGGCCTTAAAGCATAATGTGTTATATTAAAAAACAAGGTCGCTCCTACTGCATTATTTTCATCTTTGGCCGATAGCATCCTTTGTACGATATACCCCCCTCCTCCAGGCTCAGCTCCCGGATACCAGACATTCCACCATTGTACTGCAATAGGAATAAGAAATAAAGGCACAAAAACATTGAGATCAGTTGGATCCGGTATAAAATCCAGCTTGCCCGAAAGCGCAGGACTTGAAATCATATTTGACAGTCCGCCAACTTCCGGCAGGTCGAGAATGATCATGGCAGCCCACACGGATCCCACCATTGCAACAATAAACTGGATAAAATCTGTAACTAACACACCTTTCAATCCACCGAGAGATGAATAAACAACAGTAACCACCCCAGCAATAATCAAAGTTTCTCCTTTTGTTAGCCCCAAAAGCACATTACCCATTTTGGCCGCAGCCAGGCAAACGGTAGCCATGATCATAACATTGAAGAAAACACCCAGGTAAACTGCCCTGAATGCTCTCAGAAAGGCAGCGGCTTTTCCACTATATCTCAATTCGTAAAACTCAAGATCGGTTACTACCTCTGATTTACGCCATAATGCAGCATAGATAAAAACAGTAAGCATACCTGTAAGAAGAAATGCCCACCAGGTCCAGTTTCCTGCAACTCCATCCTTTCTTACAATCTCCGTTACCAGGTTTGGGGTATCTGCAGAAAAGGTTGTTGCTACCATTGAAATACCCAAAAGCCACCACGGCATATTTCTACCGGATAAAAAGAAATCCTTAGCACTCTTACCTGCTGATCTTGCAAACCATACCCCGATCGCAAGAGAAATTATAAAAAATAAAGCGACCGAAAGCCAGTCTATCCATTCGAGTTCCATAAACTACCTCCTCAAAAAGTTTTTTTGGGTTAAAACAAAAGCTAAATATATAAATAGAATTTACAATGTCGGATGGTTGAAGTATAAAAATTTCCCTTACCAGGATTCGAAGAACATTTCAATCACCGGCAAAGACAGTATATCAAAAAGCTAATTAAATGATCAAAATAGGAAAAATAACGAATGAAAATTACAACCAACAATTTTTACTGTTAATATAAATGTCCTTCTGCCGATGAATGAAATCAACTCCAACCAACTATAATTAATTTTTACCTGATGCAAGTTTTAAAGTCATGACTGGAGTTTTTTCTCCATCATTGAGAATCACACCATTAATTCCATACCTGTATAAATTACCCCTTGGATCAATTTTTTTAATAGTTACCCCAATAGTGTTTTTTTCTCCTTCAGGCATTATTCCAATTTTTTTCCAGGGAAGTAGCGCTCTATACAAATCATCATTTTCTTTACTTACCTTTAAAGACCTTGCCTTTCCTTTTTTGGAAATAAGAATTAATTCTTCCGGACTATTGCCTTTAAAAATGAATGTCGTCAATTCTTTTCCGTCTTTATCACCTAATCTGAACTCAATCTGATCAATATCATGCTGGCCTTTTTTCATTTTCAACAACACCTCAATTCCATCTCCGGAATAGTTTAGAGCAAAACCTATATGTGAAGATGGATGTTCTTCATATAGTTCCGGCATTTGAAAATAAGCCGCTTTCTCCTCTGAACTGATTCGTATACCTCTAACATAATCAAACAATAATTTTAGCTCGGGAAGTGCTTCAAAACGAGTTCTCCCCCTTTGAATTTCAATCCATGAATCCTTTCACTCATAGAAATCATTTCCGCATCAGATAGGATAATTTTACCACTTAAAAAATCTAATAGTTTGAGTCCCTCCTCTCCTGCTATCTTAAAAGATTGACTTACTTGCCTTAGACTATCTAATTGAGGTGATTTTTGAATCAGAGAATTTATCAAGTCTTCAAGCTCCGCCCATTTCTTAAAATGGTTTTCTAATTTTTGTAAATCTTCCGGGTTTTGATTCGCAATATAATTTTTAACTGCGTTTGAAAACTTTCTTGATTCTACAGGATCTGCAATACATGCATCAGCCCACTGATTCAGCGGTGATAACATAGAATATAATGTCCCTTTCGGATTTCTATGATAAAATCTATAAGGTGCCATTAAATCATTAAAATAAAGCAGGTCAGAGAAATCTTGCTGATTTTCCGTATATCGCCTTATTATCTTATGCCTGTTGGATATATGTTCACTGCCATTTAGCTCAAGATGAGAGGATATTTTATCCAGTCTTTGAAATAAATTCTCACCATCCAGTTTGTTTCGTTCTGACCAAAAGACTTCTGCGATAGCTGCTGATCGTGGCCATATCCTACTATCTACACTATTTTGATCGACAAGTTCCGACCACATAGTAGCCTCTCCGCCAAATATTAGTTTTTTTGCCTTTTCATTATCAATTAACGATTGAGGCACAGGATCCATAAAATAATGATATGATGTTGATTGCATTAAATCGATATAAAACCCATGACTCCTAATTACCCTGAGATCGTTATCGATGGACTTAATTATTCCGTCTTCTCCTCTCCACGAATGAATAACAGGATTTGAATCGATCAGGTCTTTGTGTAAAATTTCATCCCAGCCCATCATTATCTTTCCTGCATCAACCAATGATTTATTTAAACGAGAGTTAAACCAGGCCTGCAATTCATGGTTATCAAATCCTTTTTTCTCCTTAAAGGCAATAATTTCCGGATCACGATCCCAGTGCTTCCCTTCATTTTCGTCACCACCTATATGAAAATATTTATCAGGAAATAAAAGGGCCATTTCATTGAATAGTATATGAATAAAATTATACGTTTTTTCTTTTGTTGGATCTAAAGTCGGATCAAAAATTCCGGCATGTCGTTCGATTGTATAATTTGCATTATTTTCACTTGCCAACTTAGGGTAAGCAGTTAAAATAGCCGTAGCATGACCAGGTACATCAAATTCAGGAATGACTCTGATTCCAAGATCGTCAGCATATTTAACTATTTCATGAATTTGTTCTTTAGTATAAAATTTACCATCCGAGGCCTTTTCTGTTAGTAAAGGAAAAGAATCGCTTTCAATCCGCCACCCCTGATCGTCAGATAAATGCCAATGAAAAACATTCATTTTCATGGTATGCATTAAATCCAGTTGTCTTTTTACAGCCGCTACCGGCATAAAATGCCTGGACACATCGAGCATCAAACCTCGCCAGGGAAAGCGCGGTGCATCGAAAATCTCCACGCTCTTGAAAAAATATCCCTTTTCATTTGATTCAGTAAGCTGTAATAAGGTCTGAAGAGCATACATTGCCCCGATATCGGTTTTAGCTTTAATCTGGATTTTGTCATTGGTGATTTTTAAAGAATATGATTCATCAATGCCTAACTCAACAGGTGCTTTCTCTTCTGCAATTATTTCAAAATTGGCGGAATCATCATCTGACCAATCCCGGAGATTATAAAAAATCCCAGTCTTTTTACTTAATACATTATAAAACCGATCTACCGCTTTAATTAATCGTTCACTCCCTTCAATTCTGGGCTTCAATTTAGAATTAATAATAAACTCACCAGGGCCGGCCACTACTTCTTTTGGTAGTGGCATAACCTGATGATCCATCTGCTGAGCATTAATCTTTACTGTTGTAAAAATCAAACCACAACTAATTACTAAACCCAAATAAATATTTTTTATATATGCCGATCTCAAAACTGTTCCTTTCTATTAAAAATAATACCTTTTAAAGGCTTCCATTGCCTCATATTCCGCCATACCAAGTTTATCGTATAATTCAGCCAGACGATGATTTCGATCCTCTGCTCTTTGCCAGAATTCACGCTTATCTGAGCCGGGAAATACTGCTGAATCCTTTTGAGATTGATGTTTAAAAATGGCTTTCCGTTTTCTCATAAGTTCCACAGGACTAATCGGTACAGCCATATCGATATCTTCCACTCCCCATTCCTGCCACGCTCCACGGTACAACCATATATAACAATCTTTCATCCAGTCCTCATGCTTTAGCTCTTCAATAGCCCTAAAAATAGCAGTAAGACATACTCTGTGAGTTCCATGTGGATCTGAAAGATCTCCGGCAGCATAAATCTGGTGAGGCTTAACTTCCCTTAGTAAATCAACAATAATGCAGACATCTTCTTCTCCAATAGATTTTTTCTTCACAAGCCCTGTTTCATAAAATGGCAAATCCAGAAAATGAGCCTTTTCAACATCGTCCAGACCGACATACCTACATGCTGCTTTAGCTTCTCCCCTTCGTATTAATCCTTTTACCTGACGGACAATCGGGTGATCGATCTCTCCGGGTTTTTTATCATTTATAAATTCTTTTATCTCATTATACAATGCAACACCATCTTCATCACTAAAATTATGCTGACCATTAAAATCTTTAAAGAAATCAACAAACCTGACTACATCTTCGTCAAAGACAGCAATATTTCCTGAAGTTTGATAGGCAACATGTACGTCATGGCCCTGATCAACCAGTCTGATAAATGTACCACCCATTGAAATCACATCGTCATCAGGATGAGGAGAGAAAATAACCACCCGTTTTTTTTCAGGATAAGCTCTTTCGGGTCTATGCGTATCATCGGCATTTGGTTTTCCTCCAGGCCAACCAGTGATCGTATGTTGCAGTGTATTAAAGAGTTTTAGATTAATTTCATAAGCACTACCATATTCAGCAATCAACCCACTCATACCGTTATCATTATAATCTCTGTCCGTAAGCTTTAAAATGGGTTTTTGAAGTTTTAAGGAAAGCCAGATAACCCCTCTTCTGATCATTTTATTAGTCCATACGCAATCTCCAACCAGCCATGGTGATTTTACTCTGACAAGTTCTTCACCAGCAGCTTTATCAATAATAATAGAAGCATTTGGATGCTTTTGAAGGAATGTAGCAGGAACAGTATCCGATATTTCACCCTCAACAGTTCTCTTAACAATTTCAGCCTTACCTTCTCCCCAGGCCATTAAGATCACGCGATCGGCATTCATAATCGTACCTACGCCCATCGTTATAGCCTTTCTCGGGACGAAATCTTCACCAAAAAAATCAGAAGCTGCATCTATTCTCGTGATATGGTCAAGAGTGATTAATCGAGTACGACTATTGATTTGTGATCCCGGTTCATTAAATCCGACATGACCCGTTCGGCCTATACCGAGAATTTGAATATCTAACCCTCCCAGTTCTTCAATTTTATATTCATATCTTTCACAATATGCCTGAATTTCTACCGGATCAAGGGTCCCATCAGGTATGTGAATATTCTCTTTTTCTATATCTATATGATCAAAAAGATGGTCATTCATGAACCTGACATAACTTTGGAGAGAGTCAGGTGTCATTGGGTAATACTCATCAAGGTTAAAAGTGACTACATTTTTAAAGCTAAGACCTTCTTCCCTGTGCAACCGAATCAGTTCGTTATAAACTCCTTTGGGAGTACTTCCGGTTGCCAGTCCAATTACTGCTTTTTGTGACAACTTTGCTTTCTCACGGATCAATTCTCCAATTTCAGCAGCTACTGATATTGATGCTTCTTCACTTTCATCAAAAATTACTGTGTGAATTTTTTCATACCTCGTCTTTTCATCAGCACCCGGAGCACTATGACTGATGTCAACACCATTTATTACCTCATTCATAAGTAAGTGATTTCGATTTTTATTCTATAAGTTTTTTAAAGGCTGGAGGCCGGGTTCCCCCACACCTCCATCTCAAATGCAACATTAATTAACATCCCACCATACTGATGTAGTTTCCACATCCGGTCCCTGTCTTGAAATAGCCTCGGAATAGTTTTTACCATTTAAGGTTTGTTCTATCACCGGATATTTATGTCTTTTAGGAATATCTCCATAAACCTGATCAGAGGCAAAAGTTGGATAATCAGTCCTTCTTAATTCAGCAAATGCTTCAAAGCCATCAGGAAATAAAGCAATCCACTTCTGAGTAATAATCTGATTCATTCCCTGGGCAGGGTCAAAGGCAGTGTTGGTTTCCATTTCAGTAGTTGGTGATAATCCCCAATACGAAAGCCCCTGATTTATACCTTCTTCATAGTACATTTGAGCATCAGCATCAGATTGGTTTCTTCCGATACCTCTTAATGCCGCCTCAGCAAGAAGAAAGTTAACTTCTGCTGCTGAGATGTGAATCCAGTCATTTCCCAGATCGAAAACCGCACCTTCTGATGAATTCAACAGCGAATAATTATCAGCTGTAAAATCAGGTAGAGATACATCTGACGGAATTGTTCCCGAAGGACGACCGACAACTTCTCCACTCTCAAGAGCGGCACCATAAAATTCCAGTCGGGGGTCTCCCTGCATATTATCCACCAATGCTTTAGCCATATAATGAGCTGCAAAAGCTGATATAGGTGCACTGGTTCCATTTGAAGCTGAAGACCACTGGCTACCATCATTCTCATGAGGCATCAGGCAATTCCAATCGTTAGTAGTTATTAGTGGTTCATTTATCACTGCACCCACATGCTGGGCAGAAAGCTGAGGATCAATATCAGATATTCTCATACCTAATCTTAACCTTAGTGAATTTGCCAAACGAATCCAGCCTTCCTCGTCTCCTTTATAAAAGATATCCTGGGTTCCATAGGTATTTTCACCCATTCGTAATCGTGCGGAGGCACTTTCTAACCGTGACAACATATCCTTGTATATTTCTTCCTGAGCATCATACTTAGGCTGAAATATTCCTTCCATACCCAACCCTGCTTCAGAATAAGGCACATCACCAAAAAAGTCTGTTAATCTATGATAGATCAATACGCGCATTACATCTGCAATTGCGAGTTGAGCATCCTTGTCTGGCCCTTCCGGAAGATCATTTATAAAATCTTCCATAGCCTGAAGGTTTCCTCCCAGTCTTTGATAAGCACGATCCCACATCCCCTGAGTCCAGGCATCATTTGCAGCCTGAAACTCCACTCCTCCTAGCCAGGGTGATGACATCAGACAGGAGTAATGCATGGCGTAAAGAATGTTCCCCCTCCATGACTCAAAACGATGAGCTGACATGCCATTTTGAATGTAAGGAAGGATTTGATCAGGACTCACCTCAACAACCTGGTTAGGATTATTATTAAGTTCTTCAAAGCGATCATCACAACTTGTAAAGATCATTCCAGCCACCAATAAAGCAGCAAGTATCTTCTTTGATATATTATATGTTTTCATAACTAAATTTCTTTTGGGTCTTAATTAAAAGGATACATTCAGAGTCATACCGTAGCTTCTAAAAGCCGGGAAAGAGGCAGACTCCCGACCACCCGCGTTACCACTGTTATATGTGGATTCCGGATCTATACCAGGAAGGTTATTCTTTAAGAAAAATAAATTTCTTCCTACCAGAGAAACATCAAGCGATTGAATGAAAGAGCCATCAATCACTGACTCAGGCAAGGTATAAGTCAGGCTCATTTCCCGCATCTTTATATAGGACCCATCATAAACGAACGGCTTGTCTATGGAAGTTCCCAATCCATTCCTCGCAATGCTCGCCCAGTAAACTTCCGGATCGACAGCAACAGTATTTACTGCACCACCTTCAGTTACTCCATCAATCACCAATCCTCCAGTTCCCGCATACCACTCTTCACGTCCTTCCAGGGTATTTGCGTGATTGCCATTTGCATGGAGATACCTGTTTGTAATGGAATAAATGTCTCCACCCTGACGGATATCAATTAATGCATTAAAACGAAAGTTTTTATAAGATGCTCCAAGGGTTATTCCACCTAACCAATCCGGATTGATATTACCAAGGACTTCAACACCTTCTGTTCTTAGAGGAATCCCGTCATCGCCAACGACTACCTGTCCGTTAGCATCCCTTAGAAAATCATATCCTAATAAGTCACCATATGGATTACCCGGTGAAGCAACAACTGAAATTCCTCTGTCAGCCCCAAGGAGTAACTGATCCAGACCATCAGTTAATGCCACTACTTTATTTTTATTTTTAGCGAATCTGAATCCAAGATCTAATGAAAAATCCCCGGCTTTGATTAAAGTACCGTTAATACTGGCTTCAATACCACTATTTTGCATTTCACCTGCATTTATTATGGCTCCCTGGTACCCTGAGGTACTTGAAACAGTAACTGGTAATATTTGATTTTCAGTATTTGATTTATAGTAGGTAACACTAAGATCAAGTCTGTCCTTAAAGAATACAAGGTCTATTCCTGCTTCGATACTTGTCGTTTGTTCAGGTTTCAAATTGAAATTTGGAATAATCTGATAAGGAACATATTGATCCTGATAAGGACCTAATCCAAACATCGATGCTCCTGCATGACTGCCCATGGAACCAAAAGAAGTAGTTAACTGGTAAGGGTTTGTGTCGTTACCGACTCTCGCCCAGGAGGCGCGAATCTTACCATAATTGAAGACATCATTATAAAGATCAAACGCTTCACTGAATGCAAAACCGGTTGACACTGAAGGATAGAAGAAATCATTGTTATCTAGAGGTAGAGTTGAAGACCAATCATTTCTACCTGTGATATCAAGGAATAAATATCCATTATAATCAAAGCTTGCCTGGGCAAATATCGACCATATTTCCTTTTCAAATTTATTTCTGGAGAAAGTTATCGCGCTTGCATTACTGAGATTGTAAAATCCATCTACTGCAAGGTTTGTCCCAATAGCTCCAAATTGGTTTGTTGTTTGCCTGAGAATATTTCCCCCGGCTACAGTTTTCAAAGATAACTTATCTGTCAAGGAATGATTGGATTTCAGGAGGAACATGTTATTGAATTCCTGCACCTGGTAAGTATTTTCCTGTATCTCTCCTCCGGGTCTGTATCTTGTCCCTTTTGCTACATAACGCAGCCTTTCGGAAGTATACCAGTCCATACCTGACATTAATTCAGCAGACAGCCAGTCATTAATTTCATATTTCAACTTAAGAAAACTGATTATCCTGTTTTTATTATCTTCATTTCCGTTTTCTTCTACTGCCCAATATGGATTAAGCCTGAACGTTTCTGTAGTATAAAGTCTTTGTAATCCATCTTCACCTTTATAAGGCAATAGATTTGATAAGTCCTCGTTTCTCGGCATCCAGATCAATCCATTAACCGGGTTATCCATTATGTCAGCCAGATTTGCTCTGTTGTCTGCCTTATTTCTGATATAGGTAAATTTCGCAGCGACATTTAGCTTACTTGTTAAATCAGTATTGCCTTTAGCTGTAATGGAAGTTCTGTTAAACTTACTATTAGGCAGAATAGATTGATTATCCATTCTGGATAGGCTCACTCTGAAAGCTGAAGTTTCACTTCCTCCGGAAAAAGCAAGAGTATTTGTAAAGGTCTGACCTGTTTCCCAGAAATTTGTAAAATTATCAGGCTTTGGAGAATAAGGTCTTTGAACACCGTCCCAATAGGTGATCATCTGGCCGTTCATTGGGGCACCCCAACTTGTTCCTATGCCATTTGTACCAAGTGCAAGATACTCATCGGCATTGGCTGGAGCTTCTCCACCGGTTCCCGCACCATAAACATTTTGATATTCAGGAGAGATCATCACCTGGTCAATTGTAAATGTCGAGGTGTAATCTATCCCAACACCCTTTCTCTGACCTCCGGATTTGGTAGTAATTTGAATTACACCGTTAGCAGCCCGTGCGCCATAAAGTGCAGCTGCGTTTGGTCCTTTAAGAACCGTTACATTTTCTATATTATCCGCGCTTATGTCGCCTATACCATCACCATAGTCAATTCCACCCCATCTGCCAGCAGCATCGAGATTTTGGTTGTCTATTGGAATACCATCAACTACATAAAGCGGTTGATTATTTCCTACCAACGAGTTATTCCCCCTTATTATCACCCGGGAAGAACCTGCCGGTCCGGAAGCGGTTTTAGATACCTGAAGACCTGCAACCCTACCACTGAGGCTATTTACTACATTGGTTTCTTTTACAGTATTAAGTTGCTTACTTTCCAATTGTGCTACAGAATATCCCAGAGATTTAGTTTCTTTCTGGATTCCATAAGCAGTCACAATTACTTCCGAAAGTTCTTCCATTGAAGGATTTAAACTTATGTTTACCGATGTTCTTCCATTAAGTTCAACTTCTTTGGATTCATACCCAACGTAAGAAATCACTAATGTTGCATCTGTAGAAGACACATCAATAGAAAAATCACCATTGATGTCAGTTACAGTACCAGTTGTAGATCCTTTAACGAGTACATTGACTCCGGGTATCCCAGTATTGTCTGTGGCATCTTTGATTGTCCCGGTAACGGTAGACTGTGCATATGTAGCACAAGTAACCAGGGCCATCATCATCCATATTAGATATAGTTTTTTCATTTTGTGAGTTTTTAGGTTTTTGAAGAAAAAGGCGCTTTTTCATTTTTGCTTCACAACCAATATAGATGGATTAAAAGTTGTCAGGAAATTTATTCGCCAACCTGCGGAAAAAATTATCTCAACTGCAAAAAACATCGCTATTCGGTTTATATCCTTCACATTGATACAGATTAGTTAAGAAATCACAGTTCAGCGATGAAATGTAACGTCTCAGATAAAAAACTTTCCCATCTGGAGTAAAAGTTCACATATTCCCAAGTGTAAATTTTTAGAAAGATGACATTTTCGACTTATCTTACCCATAGTAATAATCAAATTGCCGATTTTCGGATGAAGGAATTTTTAAAGACAACCTGGGTTCAGCATACAATTTTCTGGTTGATCTATTTTACTTTCAATTTTTTACGCTGGGGATCTTATTTTGATGATTATCAGTATTCGCTTGAATCAAACCTGGTCGAATTTCCCTTACATATCATTTTAGTTTACTTTAATTTATATTTTTTACTGCCAAAACTGATTCCTAAACATTGGATATGGTACTTCATATTATTAATAGTTGCTACACTGGCTATATCTATGATCAGAATTGTAATAACTTATGAATTTGTCACTACGGAGGTTTGGAAAGAATCAGGACAGCCTGCAGAACTTTTTGGAGCAAATTATATACTGGCTGTTTTTATCGGTGAGCTTTATGTTGTTGGATTAACCACAGCATTAAAACTTGGAGTTGACTGGGTAAACTTTCAGAAAAAGACCCGTGAATTGGAGAGGCTGAAAATGCAAGCGGAGATGGCATTCCTTCACTCTCAAATTCAGCCGCACTTCTTTTTTAATACCCTCAATAATCTCTATGCATTAGTCCTTGAAAAGTCTGATAAAGCTGCAGATATGATTGTTAAATTATCAGATTTAATGCGATATGTAATTTATGGTTCGAGAGATGAATATATCTCTACAGCAGACGCTTTTGTTCAAATCAATAACTACATCGATCTGGTTAAATTACGGTATAATGAAAAACTAATCCTGGATTACAATCCTCCGGTAGGTTCAAAAAATAAACTGATTCCACCACTTACTTTGCTGCCATTTATTGAGAACAATTTTAAGCATGCAGGAAGAGATAAACAAGGGAATATCCCTATACAGATTAATTTAGACCTGACAGATAATCATTTAATATTTGAAACTTTTAATTTCAAACAAAAAGTTAGACATACTGCAAACGAAACGGGAGGAGTTGGCAATGAAAACGTTAAAAAAAGACTCGATATTCTTTTTGGAAGTGAATATCAGCTTAAAATAAATGAAGATTCAGAAACCTATTCGTTAAAACTTACAATACCCCTCAAAAAATCATGAAGTGCCTTATAGTAGATGATGAACCACTGGCAATAAAAATTATTGATCGATTTATCGATGCTGTGGATGATATGGAAATCGTTAATACAGCTGATAATGCACTTGAGGCTTATAACATATTACAAAGAGAAAAAATAGATGTATTATTTCTCGATATAAATATGCCTGAGCTTAGTGGTCTGGACTTGTTGAGAACATTAAAGAAGAAACCAATCGTTGTTTTGACAACGGCTTATCGAGACTATGCTGTTGAAGGATTCGAGCTTGAAGTCCTTGATTATCTTGTTAAGCCTATAGCAATGAACCGATTTATGTCAACAGTAGAACGAATAAGAAGGGAATATAATAAAGCCGAATTAACTAACGAAGACGACCAACGATCAGAGTTTGCTTTTTTTAAAGTGAATAAAAAACAGGTCAAGGTGTTTTTTGATGAAATATTATGGATTGAAAGTCTGAAGGATTATATCCGTATCGTTACAAAAGACAAAAGCCTGATTACTCACCACAATTTAAATTCAGTAAGTAAAATCCTTCCTGATAATGATTTTTACAGGGTACACAAAAGTTTTATTGCCAACATGACTAAAGTCTCAGAAATGGAGGGGAATATGTTACTGATTGGAAGGCAACATATTCCGGTAGGCAGAAATTTTATTAAGGATATCAAGGAGCGACTATTAGGCTGATTATTAGATATGTAAAATAGAATGCCGAAAACCGGTCTCTCCTTTCAAGTTTCATAAACCACCTCTTCAAAAAGTTTTTTCACAGATATAATAAAATATCGATTACCAACGGGAATTATAATTAACAAAAATTCAAAATCTAATTTTATAAAGATTGGAATCAGTAAAAAATTAAGTTTTTACTCAAGGATAAACTATCTTGTCAGAAATTACAGATAATTTGAATTGAAATGGATTTACTGGAGATCATACTACTCATTTCCGCGGGCCAGGGGCTTTTACTAAGTCTTGCCCTGATCAGTAGTGGTGTGATCGGTAAAAAGCAAAACCTATTTCTGGGATTGATCACCCTGATTATTTCACTAGAAATCCTGACTGGATGGGCAGTAAAAACAAATACGACTAACGTTGAGAATGTATTTCCTTTTTGGATATTTTGTTCTTACCTCGCTTTACCTCCGGCACTATTTCTTTTTGGTAAATTATCTACCAAGGCAAGATTTAAAATAAAGTTTTGGCATTTGGCACTCTTTTTTCCGGCGATAATTGAAATAGTAGTTGAATTGAGTTCATTTTATTCAAATAGATACCTCACAACTTCCTATAGCCTTATAAATAACCCAGCCTGGTTTTGGTTTACAGAGATTCTTCCCCTCCTGGTAATGATCCTTGCACTGGCAGTAGTTGGTAAGGATATTCAAAAGCTGAGAAGTTCTATTCAATTTTTACCGGGAAAGAAAGCACAAAAACACCTGGTAAAAGTCTTTGTTTTCTTTATATGCTTTTTATTAATAACCTTGCTCTGGTTTTTAGAGGCTATCATCCACTTACCTGTATTTAAATATACGGTTATCATATTATGTATAATTATTTTTGCATTAGGTTATATTTCGTTTTTCAACCCTGATTTTTTCTCCCTGCCACCTTTGTTGACCCGAAAAACATCTTTTAGTGACAATGCAAGAGAGTCCAGAACAGAAGCTGAACGTATTCATAAAATGTTTATCAAGAAAAAGCTTTACCATCAGCCACAACTAACTGTTAAAAAAGCTGCAACCGAATTGGATATTTCCCCACGACATCTATCAGAAATGATCAATACATATCATGGCATGGATTTCAGGAATTATGTAAATACACTCCGAATAAATGATGTGATCAAAAAAATAGAAAATGGAGAACTCGATAAAAAAACCTTGCTTGGATTAGCAATGGATTCAGGGTTTAGTTCAAAATCGACATTTAACCAGGCTTTTAAAGATATTAAAGGAAACTCACCCACTAATTATTTTAATCCGAATAAATCTAATTAGTTCGGAAACACTATTTCGGACGTCCGGAAATACGTTTCCGGTCGATAAGACTTACTTTTCACAGTTTATTTGAAGAAAAAAATTATTCAAATGAAACGAAAAGTAAGCATAATTCTGACCCTCCTGATTTGCTTAAGCAACATTTACGGACAGGAAAAAATTCAATCGAATAAAAAATTAGTAGTACACTTTGAAAAAAACATTGAGTTCCTCGGTTTCATATATTCCATGGCCTATGAAGCCAATGATATAGAAACACAAAAAATTACAGTCGATGGCAAAGAATTAATAGAAAAAGACTGGCATGTTTACGGATATTCTTTTTATAAAGAATACAAATCGACCTTAAATTCTAAAAACCTTGCCAGAGCTGCTTCAGTAGCAGATCACATTTGGCTGGATAAACTGGCAAATTTTCTAATAAGAGTACCTGAATTCCCACATGCAAGTATTCCGGAAGATCTGAACCCTGTTTATTATTTAAGCTTTTCAAAATCAAAAGATAGTATTGAGGCCAGGGACAACGCAAGGATATTTCTCCATGGATTAAATGAATACTATAAGGAAGTAGATTTTGACAACTACCTTGTAAAAAATGAACAATACTATCTTCAGGCAGAAAAAGAGATCTTAAATACACTTCCGTCATTTGATTTCATTTCAGGATTGGAAAATTATTTTGATAATGAATACACCAGATACCATATGATCCCCAGCCTTACTTTACCAAAGACTATGGGTTTTGGTGGCTCATATCCTGATGGTGGAATATATAATATTTTCGGAGCTCTGGATTTTCAAAATATATCAAATCCTGATTCCCTGAATATGGGATTCAGGAATGAGGTGAAATTAAGAGAATTAAGCATCCATGAATTTGGTCATTCATTTGTATATAAGTCATGGGCCGCTATCCCTGATTCTTTGATTGAAGCAACCACACATTTATTAACTCCAATAAAAGACGTCATGTCTAACCAGGGATATAACAATTGGGATGCGGTAATAAATGAACACATTGTTCGCACCGTAGAATTAATTATTGCTAAAAAGTATGCTCCTAAAAAAGAATACAAAGCACTTCAAAAAGAATACGTGGAAAAACGAAGGTTCATTTATATTAGTATATTTAAACGACATCTAAATAACTATAAAATCAATAATTCAAGCTTCTCAAATTCAGTGATTGAATGTTTATTAACCATGAACAGATAATCTTAAAAATCAAACCTTTTCAATTATTTTGAATTAGAGAAACCCACAATTATCTTAGCACTTTATTTAGGATTTATTTTTATACAGGTATCCTCATACCTAAAATTATACTTTTATAACTATGATATTTTTTAGATCGTTTTTATTTCTATCAATTATTTTGATATCCTGGAACATAACTTATTCACAATCAAAATCAGAAAGAGATTCGTTAGTTAATGAGCTATGTATTGCATTTAACGCTACTGAAGATGATCCTGACAGCATGAGAATACATAATACAGTTATGAATGCAATGATACCTTATCTTAAGAAACATGCTAATTCTCAGAATGAAGCTAATGAAATCATTAATAATTCATTTATCAGACTAAGTAAAAGTTGTAAGGAGTTTATATTTTTCGGATACGAGAATTCTCCACAAAAAGGTGACTGGATTTTAACAACTTCGCGACCTCCATCTAAAATTTCAAAAAGAGATTGTAAAAAATTCTCTAACATTAAAGATTTCAAATATATAGAGTCTACCGGCGATACGATCCGGGTCACGATAAATAATGGGATTTGGTATGAAAAATTTAAAGATGGAACATATTCAAAATTAAAATTTGAATGGATAGATTCTTCATCATTTAAACTCACTTTTATTGAAAGCACCCATCCTTACAGAGTGGTTTTAAGTGATGTTGGAGATGAATACATCTATCAATTAACAGGTAAAAGTGATAAAGGATTCTTCACCGCATACACTTTTACCACAGAAATAGATGTATTTAGCAGATTTAAATTATATTATTAATTCTTGCTTGCCTGACTCCATAATTTCCTTCAAAAGTCAGAATTCTTCAATGGTAGTCTGTAAATAATCTTACCATTCTCCTTTTAGAAATTGGTATATATAAGGTTTTTTAAAAATTTATTTTGTATTAAAAAAAGATAAAATTATCTTCGTCCGAGTTTGTTGCTTTTTTTTAAACTATGAACAGAGCAAAAGCCATCAGAAGTAACAGGCTGTTAAGGACCAATTAACAACCTTTTTTAACCGATGAAGAAAATTTTATTATTAACTATTTTTTGCTTCTTCCAGGTAGCATTATTTAGTCAGCAAAGTGAATACAGAAACAAAATAAAAGGACCAGAAAGCATACTTGGAGACAGGTGTAAGGAATATAAAAAGCTAATCAGCTCTACTCCCGGAGATATTAAATTTGATGTAATAGTTCAGGACAGACAAATAACCCTGATTTTTCCCAGCGAAAAACAATTCAAAAAACTATTTGATGATTCCTTTGATGGTATTGCCGTAGACATCATCGATAAAAACCAATATAGCTGTGGAAAAAATAATGAATTTCTTGATGCCTGGCCTAACAGGGGATTGATGCTGGACCCTGTTTTCAAAAATAAGCTGCTTAAAAATTATGTTTTAACTGATCAAAACACCGTATCTGTAGATATCGGATTTTTGCCATATTCATTCGAACCTGAGAATGTAGAATACAATATATTGATCCTACAGAAAAAAGCCCTTTGTGATTACCAATCAACAGTTGGTCTGCAAACAAAAAACTGGACGTTGCTCAAAAATGGATTGTATTGGGATACGGTTCCCAGGTCACGAAAGGAATTTTCAGATCGATTTTTTCAAAAATCTATTACTTTCAGAATTCCTTTTAATAAAAATAAATCAACTTATGACTCTGCAGATATAAAACCTCTTTATGACTCTCTCAATGTAACGAATTATGAAATTACTGATGTCTGGATCAAAACCTATTCATCGGTGGAAGGAACGTATAAAGAAAACAATTACCTCCAATTTGCAAGAGCACAAAGCATTATTCAGGCACTTGAAAAATTTCAAACTAACAAAATAAAACCTCATATAAAGCCTTCTGAAAACTGGAGCCAATTTGCCGGATCAATTGAAAATACAGAATTTGAATATTTGAGAAATTATTCAAAAAAAGAAGTAAAATCTATACTTTCAACCGACAAACTACTACTTACTAAAATTGAGCCCATATTAGCTAAACAACGTTTTGCTGAAATTAAACTTGATCTCAGATTAAAAAAATCCATCTTAAAAACACTGAATTACTCATTTCATTTTTTAATGAAACTATCAGAGAAGGTGATTTAAATAAAGCTCTTCTTATTCAGAAACATATTTTCAAAGAAATCAAGGAGAGAGAGCTACCAGCAAGATTTATCAACTTGCTTGAAATACCGGAAAAATCTCAATTTTCCCCACTATTTAATAATTTGTTATTATTTGAATTAGATTATAAAATAAGTAATCGTAAAAAGATTATTGAGAAGTTCGAAGAAATAGAAAAGTTTACTGGTAATAGCTGGAAAATAAAATACAATTTAATATCCCTAAAGCTTGAGGAGTACTCCGAAGGTGATTCAGCTTTTATTTCCGAAAAGAATTTATTTGACCAAATTCAAAGCCTTAATTATACCCCACTTGATTCAAAATTACTGGCCAGGTTAAAAATTAATTATTACCTGGTTTCAGGACAATATCATATTCTGAATAATGATTATGATATGAAGCAAGATGCCATAAAAAAGATCCTGGCTTATTATAGAAGCTCAAATTTAAATGAAATTGAAATTCTTAGTATTTCGAAATTCCTTTCGTTTAATGGAGAATTTGACTCAGCCCTGAATATCCTAACTCCGGAAGTAAATAAATTTGGCGTATCGGAAGACTTATTATTTTATTATTTGCGATTATACTTCAACAAAAACGGACTTAGGTTGAATGATAACACAAAGCTAATGGTGAGAAAAGCTATGGCCAGAAATAAAGATAGATTCTGTCAATTTTTTAATTCGAAATCCCAGGGAGGCGCAAGCTTTCAATTGAGAAATAATGAATTTCTGAATAGTAGCTATTGCGAATCATGTAATGATCAAAATATGTAATAAGAAATCAATTACAACTTCTCAATATATATTAAGTAATAAATAGGTGACATTTTTTATGCAACACTAAAGAAATTCTATTAAGATATTAAGCTTCAAAAATTCTTTTAAGAAAGCAAATTAAAATTTAAATTACTAAAAGGGATTTAACATGAGTGAATTATGAGTAGAGCTAGAATAATTGATATTTATATGGCTGAATTAAAGAAGCCTGGTTCTCATATTGATTTGATAAAAAAAGATATGGAAACCAAAGGTTTGCCTGATGACGAAGTTAGAGCCATAATAAAATACATAGAGGCTCAACTTAAAAAAGATGCTAAAACTAAAGCTGAAAATAGCAAAGCCAATAAAATTTTTATCTCTGGAATCATAATCTTCATATCAGGCCTGATTTTGTCATTTGTAAATTACCGGGATGTTATATTAAATAGTCATTATTCAATTATTTTTTATATACCTTTAATTCTGGGCATCATTTTAATTATTAAAGGCATACCAAAAAAATAGAATGAGTCTTTTAAATATCATTTCTTCAACTTTCGTAATAACTTATTTAACTCTACCAATAATTATTAGTTGGTTCGACTATCGCCTTTAGAAAATAAATTACTGGTGTGCATTATTACTTAATTATTTTTTAACTCCGCTAATAGCTCACTACATTATTCATAATAGACCAAAACAGATTCGCTATTGGTTGTAGGCACTGTGACAATATTCATAATGAAGCAGAAATATGTGGTTTATATGGAGGTGAAAATGTTGATCCTCAATTAAAAAACATTAAAGGAATATTATAATCAGATTCTATTGAAGGATTTTTTAACAAAATCATCGATTAGTTAGGAATTATTAACACCTGACTAGCATAACTCTTCTTCATTGTTGATTAAGATTGCATTCAACCTTAATCAATCAAATGAAAAATTTATTTACACTTACATTTATTCTTTTATACTTTCCAATTCTTTCACAGGAGGATATAACTTATTTTAATGATAACGGTGATAAACATCTTTGTGGACAGATTCCATTAAATATTTAGAGACTGATACGGCTTACTCTGGCTGGTACGAGTCAAGTGCGGACGAATTTGAACTATCGGGAAAAGACATTGGCTGGGCTAATAATCTTCAAGATGTCCAGGTGAATATTTATTTTGGCAGCTGGTGTGGTGATAGCAAGAATTATGTCCCAAAATTCATTAAACTTTGGAAAGAAATAGGCCTTAAAGAAAACCAGTTAAAATTGTATGCATTGTATGATGGTAAAGTAGAAGGAAAATATAAGCAAGGTCCTGATGCAGAAGAAAAAGGCTTAAAAATCCATAGGGTCCCGACATTTATATTTTACAGAAACGATAAAGAATTTGCACGAATAGTCGAGTCTCCGGTAAATGATCTTGAAACTGATCTGGCACAAATAGCATTGGGTTATCCATCTATACCTAATTACAGAGCGGCTGACTATATTCTGGAGCTTTTTAAAAACCAGACTATTGAAGAAATAAAGGCCGAAAAAAGAAAGCACGTCATCGAATGTTACTATAAAACAGGTAAATCAAATGAGCTAAATACACTAGGGTATGTTTTATTAGACGCTAACCGGATAGAGGAAGCTCTTTTTGTGTTCGAAACAAATATGTATATCTTCAAATATCAACCTAATGTATATGATAGTTATGCAGAAGCGAATGTCATGGCGGGAAACTATGAAGTAGCTAAAAATCTTTACAACAAAGTATTAGAATTAGATCCGGAAAATAAAAATGCTAAAGAAAAACTAAAGGAAATCGAAAATTCAAATCCTTAAAGTTTCCTTAATTATCCTAAAAAGGGACATAAATATTTAATAAATTATAATAATAACAAATTAAATATTTATGTCCCATACTTTAATCACCAACGCCCAGGTATATCGTCCTTTCGACCTTCACGATAACAAATATTACCAGGTTAGAATAGTAGATCAACGAATTGTTTCAATAGAAGAAAACGGATATAAAGGCAAAAATCCTGAAAAATCCTTTAACGCCAAAGGGAGAGTCTTGTGTCCATCTTTCAAAGATTCTCACATTCATTTCTTAAGATACTCGCTTATGAAAAAAGAACGGGATCTTAGAAAGATCACCACCTGGAAACACCTTAAAGAACAACTAAGTGATGGTGCTGAGGAAGTGGCATTACAACAAAATAACTGGTTGGTTGGAAGAGGCTTGATGGATAATAAATTTAGCGATAAAGACACATTATTAACTGCAGAAGACCTTGATTCAATAGATATAGATTATCCCATCTTCTTATTGCACCAGGATGGACATGAATGTGTGCTTAATACTAAGGCTTTAGAAATCGTGCGTAAAGACGATCTCCTTGAAGAAGGTCATGATGAATTTATAGAAAAAGATAACAATGGCAATTGGACAGGCAGATTTAAAGATACTGCTGTACATTTTATAAAAATGCACTTCAGAAATAAATCCACTAAAGAAGCTAAAGATGCAATCATCGATGGACTTCCACATTTAGCTGAATTCGGAATTACCCATATCGATTCGGATGATCTGAATTACGTGGGAGACTATTCTAAGGTATGGAAAGCCTATTCTGACCTTGATAAGAAAGGAGAGCTAACCTGTTCTGCATACCTGCACCACTATGTTTTTAATATCGAAGACATGAAGTATTATATCGATAATTATAAATTCAGAACAGGTGATGGTGAAGGAAATGTTAGAGTTGGAGCATTTAAAATCTTTGTAGATGGGACATATAGACTTCATACCGCAGCCCTTAATTTACCGTATTTTGATACTGGCACTACCGGAACATTAATTTACAATCAGAAGGAATTAAACAAAATGGTTTCTTTTGCTGAAAAAAACAATATGCAAGTTACTATGCACTGCATTGGTGACAGAGCAGTCGAAACTGCCTTAAAAGCAATTATTCAGGCAAATAAGAAAGAAAAAAATCCGATGAGACATCGAATTATTCACATGCAAAATACTCGGCCTGATCTTTTAAAGATGCTTCACACATTTAGAGTACCTATCGAAACTCAGCCTGGATTTTTACAAAAAGAATATCCGGAATACTCCCAATGGTTAGGAGAAGACCGATGCCAGTTTGTTCAGGTGGGAAAAAGCCTGATTGAAAATGATGTGATATTTACTGCGAGTTCAGATGCTCCAATTGGACCTTTAAATCCAATGGAACACATTTTTAGTTCAGTGAATCGAACGGATGACAATGGCAACCCGGAGGGAGGCTGGCAGCCACAGGAAAAGATAACAATTGATCAGGCCTTCCATAGTTATTGTACTTCACCCTGTTTTTTAAATCATACTGAAAAATCCTCCGGAAGGTTATTACCAGGATTTGATGCAGATATTATTCTTCTGGAAGAAAATCCTCATGAGGTAGAAAGTATTTCATTGAATAAATTAAAAGTGGATGCTGTTTGGCATAAGGGAACTCAAGTATTTGATCGGTATGATTCCTGATAACTTGTTAAAGCTGAAAGTGAAATTTTGAAAACTATTACTACTAATAAAGTCTCTTATGGTTTTTGACAATTTTTCTTCATTCATCCTTCAATCTTCATTAAGTTTATTATCAATTATGATAAATTTCGCAGAATAATTATGAATTCGGATGATATCTTAAAGCTTGAAAACCAGATCTGCTTCCCGTTATATGCAGGCTCTCGTCTCATTACCAAAGCCTACAAGCCTCTGTTAGATGAATTGGGAATTACATACCCTCAATACCTGGTATTACTTGTATTATGGGAAAAGGATAATATTTCTATAAAACAAATAAGCAGCAAATTAATCCTTGAAACCAATACCTTAACGCCACTTCTCAAAAGAATGGAAAATTCTGGCCTGATCACAAGATCTAGATCTGAAGAAGATGAAAGAACAGTTTATATCAAACTATCTTCAAAAGGTAAAAAACTAAAAGAAAGAGCCCAATCAATTCCTTCAAAACTGATTGAGCAATTATCTTCAGAAGATATTTCCGTTAGTGAAATTTTGCAAATGAAAGAAACACTTTGCCTGTTAATTGATAAAATAAATGAAAAATGATATTTAATTTACTAAAGAATTATTTCATCTTCTCAAACTTTGCCAATGTAGCCATTCTCGCTTTATTCAAATTAAGAATGTCATTAGTAATTGTGTAATTATCTGTCATTTCAAGAACTTTCATTAACTGCTCTTCAATCTCCATTCCCTTAACACACATTTTCTGAGTTTTACCTAAGTTAGAAAAGTTTATCCTTGTCTGGCCTTCCCATTCGTATTGACCAAAGAAATTATTACAACCGGCAAAGCCATAAACACGAGCTTTATCAGGTTCAAAAGCCATAAATATTTCCTTTTCGGACATATTCTCCACTTTCTGACCTCTAATCTCTGTCAATCTCCATTTTGGTGCAGTCAACTCAAATTTTGCTTCCATCTGAACTTTGTTTAATATGTAATCTTCCTCTAAGTCCCCTGCTATTCTTTTACCATCATTATCGAGGTGAATCAGTTTATCTTCGCCAAGCAAATACATATCAGGAGTACCTCCCCTGCTGTCTAGTATAATTTTATTCTCATTATCAAACCACTCAAATTCACCTTTTTTCTCAAACCCCTCACCTTCTTTTCCTAAATAAACTACTTTTTTAATATAGGTAGAATCTTCTTTTAATGTAATTGCTGTCTTTACACCTTCACAATCAGCACAGGGTAATATTCCTTCATAATAACCGATCCAATCAATATAAAGGGTGCTGTTATCACCACCATATTTACCGTACCTTGGTTGATTAGGTTTACAGCTAAATATTAAAAAGATTAGTAAAAAAAGAATTGTGGTATAATTTTTCATTATCTAATTGCCTTAATTAAAAACTAGTTTTGATTATATAAAATATAACATATATCACTAATCTATTGTTACCTCTGGAGGTATTATTTTAATTTAATCGATTTAACTCAAATATTCCTGGCTGACTAAGACAACTCATGAGATAAATAGAAGGGAAATTAACCTATTTAAAAACCAAGTGAATTGCCTGCAAAAATGGTTAATGACAATAATAGGCCCTAATAAGATTTTAAAATTAAAAAATAACCCTGACAGAATAAACTGTCAGGGATATGTGTTTATCATGGTAATCGTGAGTTGGTATGATGAAATATACCATCAGGATTCTCCAGTTTAATCCAAAGATGCAGTGCCCAGAAAGGTCCGATTACTTCCCAATGGTCCAGATCTCCTGTAAAACCTTCAGGCGGATCAGGGCTTTCAGATCTTAATACAAGGTATTCAACTGCAACAAATTCCCAATTTCCATCTTCATCGGGAACAAACAACATTGCTTCTGGATTTCGGTGATCAAAAGTTCCGTCTACTGTAGACCAATTCACGAAATGATGACCCATATTTGGCAGATAGCCAGTTACATCATCGTTCCAACCGAGGGAATATGCAACATCAAAGTTTTGTAACTTCCCTACGGAGCCTTTTACTTCGTTAATCTCTTTAAGTAATTGCTTATTGAGATCTTTATCTCCGTCACAACACTCAAAGCCATCGACTTTCATTTTACCGGTAGGAACAAAAGAATCCGGTTCACTCTCGCATCCTGCAAACAGGATAAATAATGACAAACAACAGACCTTCAAAATCGAAAATGAAGATCTCTTCAAAGGTAGCGTGGTAAGATGGTTATGCTTCATGATGACATTGGTTATTTTAGAATAATTGATTACATATTCTCTTGATTTAGACCAATGAAATTTTCACACTTTTCTGATGGGATTCAGATTCTTAGCTCTTTATATAAATATAATCTTTTATTTAGATTAAATATAATTATATTAACTATTATTTATCAACCAAGGATACTATATAAGAACTAAAAGCTAATACAAAACACTTCAATATCTAGTTTTAAGCATATATCCACAAATCAATATACCTGATATTATTATTCAGATCATTAATGAAAATAAGAAATTAAGTCCATTCTTAATTATATTAGCCTCAGTATAACCTGAAGAACTCATGAAACAAATAAGTGCATTTTTTTTACTGATCTCAGTAATTATTTTTAGTTGTAAAGATAATTCTGAGAAAAATAATTTCGTCAAACAGAAGATCGTAACTATAAGTAGTGATCATGGCATTTATTATCTATCAGCCATTTCTGAAGATATTATCAGACTGTCTTTTAAGGATTCGATCATTACCTCAGATAAGTTTTACGCTCCTGTAATAACCGAAGAAATTGAAATGGAAGTTGCCGAAAACGACTCCATGATCACAGCAAAGACTTCAGGAGTTACTGTAATCGTAAATAAATCTCCCCTGAATATAAAATATTACAATAATACAGGAGAATTAAAGCTTGAATTAAATGACGGGATAAATAGAATTGGTGATAGTCTGGCAGTAAAATTCTCATTAAAACCGGATGAATCAATTTATGGTACTGGTTTCAGAGCAATCCCTTTAGATCGTCGTGGTTATAGTTTTATGGCTTACAACCAACCTCAATATGCCTATGGAGAGGGTGCCACAAATTTAAATTACTCAATTCCACATTGGATGTCTTCGTCCAACTATATGATGATGATTGATAACCCTTCAAAATCTTTTTTTGATATCGGAAAAACTGATAAAGAAGAGTTAATCTATTCAAGCTATAAGGGAAATCTTTCTTTTTATTTTATAGATGGAGCCAACTTCAGTGAATTAATTAGCAATTATACCAAACTAACAGGCAATCAACCACTACCTCCGATCTGGGCCTTTGGCAATTTCCAATCTCGATTTGGTTACGAAAGTCAGCAAGAGGCAGAAAATATACTAAATCAATCTTTAAATGCAGGGTATCCTACTGATGCGCTTATTTTAGATATTTTTTGGTTTGGACCTGAAATTGAAGATGGCCGAATGGGAGATCTTAAATGGAATAAAGAAAAATGGCCGGAGCCTGTTAAAATGATCAATAATTTTAAGGATAAAGGTGTTAAAACTATTTTGATCACAGAACCTTTCTTTACTAAAAAATCTCAACATTATAAATATTTAGCATCAAATGGATTGTTGGGAATGAACAAAGATAGTTCAGTATATGAATTACCGGATTTTTACTTTGGCGATGCAGGATTACTGGACATATTCAATCCGAAAGCTCAAAAATGGATCTGGCAGGAATATAAAAGAATGAAAGAATACGGTGCAGCAGGATGGTGGGTAGATCTTGGAGAACCTGAAACTCACCCGGATTCAATGTATCACTATACAGGCAGAGGCTATGAAGTCCACGGTGCTTATGGTCACGAATGGGCCAAGGTAATGCACAATGGTTATGCAGCAGATTTCCCTAATGAAAGGCTATTCTTACTGGCAAGAGCTGGATTTGCCGGTACTCAGCGATATGGTTTGATACCGTGGTCTGGCGATGTCGGCAGAAACTGGTCTGGGTTTAAACCACAACCTTCAATTATCATGAGCATGGGGCTCTCTGGAATAGGGTATATGCATTCTGATGCTGGTGGATTTACTTTCGTTGAAGAGAGAGATCCTGAACTTTATACACGTTGGGTACAGTTCGCTGCTTTTTCACCAATATTCAGGCCACATGCTGATCAATCTGCTCCGGCAGAACCTGTTATGTGGAGTAAAGAAGTACAGCAAAATGTCAAACCATTTATTGAACTTCGTTATAAACTTTTACCATATAATTATACCCTGGGATGGGAAAACACTACTACTGGGATGCCCTTAATGAGACCTATGTTTATTGAATACCCTGCAATTCCGGATACCCTGCATAACCAATATATGTGGGGTGATAATTTCCTGGTCGCTCCTATTTTAAATCAGGGAATTAAAAACAGAAAAGTTTATTTACCGGAAGGGGAATGGTATAATTACTGGAGTAATGAAAAGATCGATGGGGGCAAATGGATAGAAGTAGCTGTTACAATTGAAAAAATTCCTGTATTTGTAAAAGCAGGAAGTATTATTCCTACTGCAGAGTTGGTTACCTCAACTGATTATTACGATACTGATTCAGTTCACATCAATTATTACTATAATGAAGGGACTTATGAAGATCAGATATATTTTGACGATGGATTAACTAATAATAGCTGGCTGGAAAATAAATATGACTTAATTACCGTAAATGTCATTTCCAAACCATCTTCCATCACCTTTGCTGCAGATAAACAAGGAGATAGTTTTGAAGGATCTCCTTCAAACAGAGTTTATAAAATTGTAGTTCATGGATTAAAATCCGAACCTTCAGGTATCGATCGGGAAAAATTTAACTGGGATCCGGAAAAATCATTACTTTCATTTTACAGTACTTTAACAACTGATGAAATAGTAAATATCAATTAAAAAAGCCCGCTTTTTAGCGGACTTTCCAATTTAATTTGATCTATTTCTTTTTCGCATCAGTCATTCTTAGGTATGGTTTGACAGTATCATATCCTGGGAATCGCTCTCTTGCATCTTCATCACTAACAGATGGTGATATTACCACTTTGTCTCCCTCAGTCCAATTTGCTGGGTAGCCAAAGATTGGTTAGCCGTTAATTGGAGACTATCTATTACCCTTACTATCTCATCAAAATTTCTTCCAGTTGAAGCAGGATAGGTAAGTGTTAATTTGATCTTCTTATCAGGACCGATAATAAAAACAGATCTAACAGTTGCATTTTCATCAGAGTTAGGATGAATCATATCATAAAGCTTAGACACTTTTCTGTCCTCATCAGCTATTATCGGGTAATCAACTGTGGTTTTGTTTACCTCATTAATATCTTTTACCCATTCTTTATGTTGATCTAAAGGATCGACACTCAATGCAATTGTTTTAACATTCCGCTTATCAAATTCACCCCTGTACCTTGCCACGGTACCCAGTTCAGTAGTACAAACTGGTGTGAAGTCCGCTGGATGGGAAAATAAAACTCCCCAGGAATCTCCCAGCCATTCATGAAAATTAATTTTACCTTCGGTAGTTTCAGCGGTAAAGTCAGGCGCTGTATCGCCCAGTCTTAAATGTGCCATGGTCAATAGTTTTTTTAATTATAGTTGAAACAAAACTGATTGAGGTCAAGGTTGTTTTTGTAGTATTTAAACGAAATACTGTGTTCATTGTTGAGTTAATTAATAAATTAAAGAACTTATTTCCCGAACAGGGTTATATCGATTCGACCTAAAACCAATTATAAATGCAAACAAGACAAATCATATTTAAAGAGCGTCCAAAAGGGATGCCTGATGACTCTACTTTTAACTTTGAAACCACAGAATTACCTGAATTAAAGGATGGTCAGGTTTTACTTAAAGCGACGTGGTTTTCAGTAGATCCATACATGCGAGGCAAAATGAGTGATGCTAAATCATATACCGAACCATTTGAAGTTGGAAAGCCTTTAAACGGTGGTGCTATAGCTAAAGTAGAAAAAAGCAGATCAAAAAATTTCAAAGAAGGTGATACAGTATTCGGAATGCTTGACTGGGCTGAACACCAGGTAGCTGATGATAAAAACCTTAGAAAAATAGACCCGGATCTTGCACCACCAAGTTACAACCTGGGAATACTGGGAATGCCTGGTTTAACTGCCTACTTCGGATTAATGAAAGTAGGCGAACCAAAAGAGGGTGATACCGTGGTAATTTCAGGTGCAGCAGGTGCAGTAGGCTCAGTCGTTGGCCAGATCGCCAAGATACAGGGATGTAGAGTTGTTGGTATTGCAGGTAGTGATGAAAAAATCGATATGCTCACTAACGAATTCGGTTTTGATGCAGGCATAAATTATAAAGCAACAGATGATATTAAAAAAGACCTGAAAGAAGCATGTCCGGATGGGATTGATGTATATTTTGATAATGTGGGTGGAGAAATTTCCGATGCTGTGACCATGCAATTAAACGATTTTGCCAGGGTGTCATTATGTGGACAAATTGCATTATATAATGCTACTTCCATGCCCACTGGTCCACGTATACAGCCAATACTGTTAACGCGAAGAGTGAAAATGCAGGGATTTATAATTTCTGATTTTCAGAATGAATTTGGAGATGGAATCAAAAAGATCGCTTCATGGCTTCAGCAGGGTAAACTAAAATATGAAGAAACAGTTGTAGAAGGGTTTGATAATATACCGAAAGCTTTTTTAGGTTTATTCTCGGGAGAGAATAAAGGTAAAATGGTCGTAAAGGTATAATAAACAGAGGCAGCCCTAAATAGTTTGCTGGCAAAGCGCACTTTGGGCTGCCTTTTATTGAACTTTATCTTTATTTAATCTCTTCCCTTTCCACCAGGTAATCACGTTCAATGGCACCGTCTACCAATTCAATAATTCTTTTGCCATATGAGGCATTATGTTCATCATGAGTTACCTGAACTATGGTAGTTCCCTCCTCATTTAGTTCTCTGAAAATATTCATAACCTCAGCTGCCTGCTTACTGTGAAGATTACCGGTTGGTTCATCAGCTAGTAATACCCTGGGCTTACCTATTATTGCCCTTGCAACTCCTACAAGTTGTTGCTGGCCACCCGAGAGCTGATTAGGAAACAGATCCTTTTTAGCTACCATATTAAAGCGGTCCAGCACTTCCGCAACCAAACCTTTTCTTTCTTTTGAAGGAACTTTTCGATATAAAAGGGGTGTTTCAATATTTTCATAAACAGTTAACTCATCAATCAGATGATACGCCTGAAAAACAAATCCAAAGTAATGCTTCGCCAGTTCACTTTGCTTTTTGCCTTTAAGGGTATAGATATCATTATTATCTAAGAGATATTTTCCAGCCGAAGCATTATCCAACATTCCGATAATGTTGAGTAAAGTAGATTTACCGGCTCCTGAAGGCCCCATTATAGTGAGAAAATCACCCTTTTCAACTTTTAAGTCGATTGCTTTAAGTAAAAACAATCGTTGGAATTTTGCATCGATGTATTTATCAAGATTATTTATTTCTATCATTTTATTCACTTTTTAATGCATTAACAGGATTTGTATTAGCCACCTTCAAGGCATGATATGTTACTGTACCAACAGCAACTAAAAATGCTATTCCAGAACCGACCAAAAAGACCAGGATATCCAACGATATATGATAGGCAAAATCTCTGACCCAATCTGTAAGTATAAAATAGCATATCGGTATTGCGATGATTGCAGCAATTAACACCAGTTTTACAAAAGACAAATTAAAATTAATAACAATGTCCTTTATCGAACTTCCAAGTACTTTTCTAATTCCGATCTCCTTTGTTCTTTGCTCCGCTGAAAAAGATGCAAGACCAAACAAACCCAGGCAGGAAATAATAATTGCGACCATCGTAAATACACCTGAAAGCTTGCCTAAAACCTCCTCATTTTTGTAAAGCTGATCGTACTCTTCGTCCATAAATTTGTAATCAAAAGGCGTTACCTGGTCATATTTATTATGGATAGATTTTAAAGAAGCCAGTGCCTGACTTTCCTGGCCTTCCGGGAACCTTACTACAGCTCTAAAGACATAATTTGTATTCAGTGTAATTATAGTCGGGGGGATTGCAGATTTTAGAGAACTGGTATGAACATCCTCAAACACTCCGATTATTTTCCCTTCAGTATTCCGGAAATTTAACCGGTTACCTACCGGGTCTTTCATACCCATCAATTCAGCTGCAACATTATTGATCAGATAACTTACAGAATCATTGTATAGTTTATTAAATGACCGCCCTGATTTAATATCTATTCCCATTACATCAGTAAAATCATGTCCCACCTTCAATACCTTGAACAAAACCATTTCATCAGGTTTTTTCCCATCCCAAATAACATCTCCTGTACTTGATCCTACTCTAACAGGATTCTCATCTACCCTCGATACTTTTTCAATACCTTGCATTGACTCAATTTCTGTTTTCCACGAATCAAATTTCTCGAATAATGGAACCCCGGGATAATAAAATAAAACGTTTTCCTTGTCCATCCCTATTGATTTGGTACGCAAAAACTCCAATTGCTTATACGTGAATATGGTTCCAATTATGAGGATAATTGAAAGAGAAAACTGTACGACCACAAGCGTTTGCCTGAACTTTAATGCTGATTTGCCCTTTTCAACTTCATTTTTTAAAACTTTTACAGGTTTGAAATTTGTCAGATAAAAAGCTGGATATATACCAGACAATAAAGTAGTTAAAAGGAGAATTATAAAAGTGCCTAACCAAAATATTGGGGAATAATAAGGGACAGATATTGAAATCGGTGATATTGTATTGAAAACAGGTAAAGATAGTTCTACTAATACAAGACCTAATAAAATAGCTGTTACAGTATAAATCAACGTTGATAAAAGATTGCTTTTTATCAATGAAAATCTACTGGCTCCAATAACCTTGCGGATCCCTGTGTTTTTAGCCGTTTTCATTGATTGGGCAGTGGAAAGATTCATGAAATTAATGCATGCAATTAATAGTAAAACGGCAGCTATTACTATGAATGTATTAAGGGTGGTAATCAACCCTCCTTTCTCTTCTTTATTTTCAAATGTTCCTTTCAAATATATGTCACTGAATGGATAAAGAAACATTTCCACATTAGTACCACTAATATGATTTCTAACCATATGCCTGGCTTTGGAACTGACTTCCTGATAATCCACACCTTTATCCAACAACGTATAGGTCAATAGAGTATTATTACCCCACTTATGAAGCCATGGATTTTGATCAAAATAGGGCTGCATAGGAAGCAACACATCAAATTGAATACTTGAAGCATTTTTGTCCACATCTAAAACTGCAGAAACAGTATATTGCTCCTGGCCATTCAGGATAAAAGTCTTCCCAACCACATCTTCCAGACCAAAAAGCTCAATCGCAGCCTGCTTTGAAATTATTGCATCAGATGATTCTTCGAGAGAAGGAGCTCCATCCAACACTGGAAAAGAAAAAATGTCTAAAAATTCCGGATCGACATACCGAATTGATTGCTTAACCGAATTATCCTGATATGCAGTGACCATATTGTAATCCCAGGTAGATCTGGCTGCCAAATTTACCCCTGGGATATCTCTTTTAAACTCTTCAGCAAATAATCCAGGGGTAGATCTTGAAGTCATAGACGTGCCATCCGTGAAAGACTGGTGTTCCAATACCTGGTAGATACGATCTATTTCTGAATGAAATTTATCTACTGAATACATTTGAAATACCCAAATAAATACCATCAGACTAAAAGCAAACCCAATTGCTAAACCGAAAATGTTTATGAAAAAAAACAACTTATTTTTCTTCATATTTCTTAAAAAGGCATTAATAAAATAATTATTCATAGTGAAATATCTTATTCGTTTTTTAATGCATTAACAGGATTTGTCCGGGCTGCTTTTAATGCATGATATGTGATAGTGAGAATTGCCACGAAAAAAGTAACTGCACTTCCCAATATGAAAATCGACATACTTACTGGTAAGTGATAAGTGAAATCTTCCAGCCATTTTTGTAATAGCAAATAAATGGCCGGGATTGCTATCACGATAGAAATTAAAACCAGTTTAATAAATGAAAGATTAAAATTTAAGACAATATCTTTCACAGAACTTCCCATCACCTTTCTTATTCCAATTTCCTTAGTTCTTTGCTCAGCCGAAAAAGAGGCTAACCCAAATAACCCAAGGCATGAAATTATTATAGCTACCAGAGTAAATACACCGGTAAGTTTTCCGATTACCTCTTCATTTTTGTAAAGACGGTCATAATCATCATGCATAAATTCATAATCAAACGGTGAAATCTGATCAAATTCTCCATGTATTAATCTAAGTGATTCTAATGCCTGATCCTCCTGACCAGGCTCAAACCTTACCAGAACACGCCAGCTGCCTTTGGGATCATAATTTAAAATGGTAGGAGCTATGGGTCTTCTTAAAGATCCGGTATGTACATCTTTAAAAACACCGATTATTGTCCCCTCTTTCCCCCAGAAAGAAAGTTTTTGACCAACAGGCTCCTCCATACCCATAAGAGCCGCTGCTTCATCGTTAATTATAAATCTTAAAGAATCGGTAGCTCTTCCATCCCAGGATTTTCCTTTATCAATTTTAATTCCCATGGTTTCAATAAAATCCTCACCTACTCTCACCACATCGAATAAAATCACATCATCGGGATTTTTCCCTTCCCAGGTGGGATCACCTGAATTATTACTTATTCTAATTGGGTTTTGATCAGCTCTGGAAACAACCTCAATACCCGGTAGTTTTTCAACAGTATTTTTCCAGGCTTCAAACTTTTCCAAAATAGAATGATGAGGGTAATAATATAAAATTCGATCTTTATCCATACCGATATTTTTGTTCCTCATATAGTTTAATTGCTTATGAGTAAACAATGTTCCACTAATAAGAATTATAGATAAAGTAAACTGAAAGACAACAAGAAATTGTCTGAATCGCAAAGCTGACTTTCCCTTCTCTAATTTCCCTTTTAAAATATTTACCGGTTTAAAATCAGATAAATATACCGCCGGATAGATTCCTGACATTAAGGTGGTTATCAATACAATTAACAACAATATCACCCAAAATATCCAACTGTGATATGGCACACTCACCTCGATTGGAGATATGGTGTTGAAAAACGGTAACATTAGTTCAACTAATACCAGTCCCAGTAGAACTGCCAAAGCCGCATAAATAAAAGTAGCTATTAAATAATTTTTAATTAAAGATATCCTGCTTGCTCCGATCACCTTTCTGATCCCGGTCTCTTTCGCCTTTTTGGTAGACTGTGCAGTAGATAAATTCATAAAGTTGATACTGGCGATAATCAGCAGGAAAGCAGCTATAACTATAAATATTTTTAAATTTTCAATCTGTCCGCCTTTTTCTTCTTTCCCCTCAAATGAACCTTTTAAATATGCATCGGTAAAAGGGTATAAAAATATTTCGACAACTGACCCTTCGTCTCGTTTTTTAATAAAGTCTACTACCTTTTTATTAACCTCTTTATAATCTGCATTCTCTGATAAAAGTGCATAGCAGGGAGTATTGTTACTACTCCAATTTTGCAACCATGGACTTTTTTCATAATGAGGTTGAAAAGGTAATAGAACATCAAAAAAAATACTTGATTTTGCTTCATTGAGCTCAATAACTGCAGTAATCTTATAATCTTCGTTTCCATTCACAGTAAAGGTTTTACCCACCACATTTACCGAATTGAAAAGTTCCAAAGCTGCTTTTTTGGAAATTACTGCCTGGTTAGGTTCCACTAAGGAAGGGAAACCTTCTATAATGGGAAAGGAAAATATATCATGAAAGCTTGGATCGGAGAATCGAATTAATTGCCTTACTGAATTATCCTGAAATGAGGTCACCATATCATATCCCCAGCTAACCCGTGCAGTTTTTTCAACTTCCGGAACTTCCTTTTCAAATTCAGGACCCATGATACCGGGAGTAGACCTTGTAGTCAGGATATTACCATCGCTATATGTCTGATGCTCCATAACCTGATAAATGCGATCCGCTTTTGTATGGAATTTATCAACTGAATACATATTATGAATCCATACCAAAACGATCAGGCTAAAAGCAAAACCAATTGCTAAACCGAAAATATTAATGAAAGAGAACATTTTGTTCTTTTTCATATCTCTTATAAAAGAGTTAATGAAGTAGTTATTCATAGTTATTCGTCTTTTAATGTTTCAACCGGATTAACCCAAACTGCTTTTAGCGTATTGACTGTCACTATGGTAAGTGTAAAAACCAGGCCGATCAGTATTGCAATAGCCATTATCCACACCCAGTTAACTTCCTGGTAAACAAATGAACTCAGCCATTTCTGCATAAATAACAAGCTCACTGGAAGGGCAATGATTATTCCGACAATTGTTACCTTGATAAACTCCATATTAAACATCCCGGATAAGGATAATGTATCTGCCCCCATAACTTTCCGAATGCCAATTTCTTTTGTTCGACTATTGATCGCCAGGGAAACCAGGGCATAGAGACCCATTGCAGCTATGATTATTGAAATTAGAGCACCCGCAGTTACCATTTTGCTTAACTTCTCATCTTCTTCATACTGCCTTTGAACTGTTTCATCTAGAAACCTGAATTCAAAAGGATCTCCGGGATATATTGAAGAATATATCTCTTCAATCTTATTAATATTCTCTCCGACGTCATTTGAATTGATCTTTGCAATAACTGTGGGAGTAAGTCCACCAGGGATATTAAGATGACGCAATCCTGAAAATATTAATTCCGGATCTTGTACAAGTACTATCGGTTCGATATCATCATAAAGTGAAGCATGATGAAAATTTTTAACCACACCTATTATTTTATGCGGATCAAATTTCTCAGCACTTGGTAATTGTTTGTTTATCGGACTCTTCATACCCAATAACTCAGCCATTTTTTCATTAATAATCATCGCTGAGCTATCAGATGGACTATTTGTAAAATTTCTACCATCTAAAAACTCCAATCCTAGGGTTTCTGCATATTGAGGACTTACAATGTTCATTCTAAACTTGAATAAAGAGCCATCTTTTAAAGGAAATCCTCCCATCCACCACGTATTATTTCCATATGTTGCCAATGTGATTGCAGTATTCTCAATAAAACTGTTATTGTTAAGCTGATTGAGAAATGGAATCGTTTTTTTAAACCCATTTACGACATATGGACCAAGATCTGGTGAAGGTTTGGGAGAAACCTGAACTTGAATTATTGCATCTTTATCAAACCCCAGGTCAAAGTTTCTTATTTCTTCAATTTGTCTGTACATAATTAAAGTACAGGTGATCAGAAATATTGATATGAAAAACTGAAAAGCCAGCAATCCTTTACGAAGATTTTGCTTTCCAAAACTCAATGTCAGATGTGACTTTAAAACTCTTACAGGTTTCAGAGAAGACAGAAAGATTGCCGGATATACTCCCGCTGCAAAAGTGATCATCAATATCAATCCGAGCAAAATGAGAATGTATTTCGGCTCAAAAAGGAGGACTACATTCTTATCAAATAGATCATTAAATACCGGAAGTATTAATTGTGCAATTACAATACCTATTATGGCAGAAAAAAATGTTATAAGAAAAGCCTCAACCATAAATTGGATGAACAACTGGTTATATCTTGCTCCCATTGTCTTTCTAACCCCTACTTCCTTAGACCTGGTAATTGAACGGCCAATAGCCATAGTAGTAAAATTGATACAGGCGATTACTAAAACCAGTATTGCAATTCCCCCAAGTATTCTAAGCAACTGTGGATCAGTTGTTATTGACATTCCGGGTGGATCAACACCATTTACATGAATATCCGGTAATGGTAATAAGGTAAACCAATATGTTCCTTCCACATAATCTTCACCTAAAGCCTTTTTTACCATCTTAGGTAGAATACTTTCCAATTTTTCAAATTCTACCCCTTTCTCAAGTAGTATGAAAGTTTCACCAAATACATTAAACCATCCTTGTAACCCGCCTTGACCAAAAACCTGCTTGAATTGTTCATCGTGAAGCAAGACCTCAAATTGAATGCTCGAATTTGAATCGGGATCTTTTACTACTCCAGCAACAAGGTATTCTTCGTATTCAGGACCTACCTGAATTTCCATCGGCCGACCAATCACATCAATTGAACCAAAATACTTCCTGGCAGTAGATTCGGTTAAAATCACATTTGAATATGAGGATAAAGCATTTTCCGGTGTCCCGGCAATAAACTCAAAATCAAAAATCCTGAAAAAATCAGAACTAACAAGGTGAGTAAGTTGGTTAATGCTCTTCCCTCCTGCCACCCTGGTCATATTTAATGTATTGATAAATCGGGTAGAAGCGATTACTTGTGGAAATTCTTCTTTTATCGTAGGCATTAATACAGGAGGTGTTGAAGTAGAATAATTTTCTTCATCATCCACCACTTCGTGCATCATCACCTTCGCAATTCGATCATATTTAGAGTTAAATTTATCAAAGCTATGCTCTTGAACTATAAAAAAGAGTATAACCATCGAAACCCCTAATCCAACAGACAATCCCACCAGATTAATAAGCGTATACTGCTTTTTAGCAAGTAAATTTCTAATTGCTATTTTGAAATAATTGATCCACATATTCGGTTATCGGTTAGATTTTTATTCGGTTCTTAAAGCCTTAACAGGATCGCTGAGCGCTGCTTTTACAGACTGATATGAAACTGTTACCAGAGCAATCAGAAATGCAGGTACGAGAGCTCCTAGAATATAGGTTGCATTAATATCAGTCTTATAGGCAAAGTCTTGTAGCCATTCATTCATAGCAAACCATGCGATGGGCACACCAATCAGATAAGCAATAAATACCAGTTTCATAAATCCCCCAGTAGCATAAATACCACCTGGTTGGTCTCTGCTCCCATTACTTTTCTGACACCAATTTCTTTAAATCGCTTTTCTGCGGTAAAAGCTGATAAACCGAAAAGCCCCAGGCAGGCAACCAATATTGCTAATCCGGAAAAAACCAGCATTAACTTTTTAACTCGCTGTTCTGCGACATACATTGATTCAAAATCACTATCAAGAAAATTGTATAGGAAAGGTTGATCCGGATTAATTGAATTCCAGATATTCTCAATGCCAGCCAATTGCTTTTTATAATCTTCAGATTTCAGCTTTATCAATAAAACACCCCTGTTATTACGATTGAAAACTCCAAGTGGTGTGATGCTTTCCTTAAGAGAATTAAAATGAAAGTTCTTAACAACCCCGATCACGCGGTAGGCCAGGATTTTTTCTCTATCTATTTGTCCTGTAACATCATCAAAACCAAAAGTATGAATGTATTGGCCTACAGGGTCACCTTTGAATCCAAATTGATTTATTGCCGCCTCATTTAGTACTACTGTAGCAGAATCGGCCTGAGAATCAGAATCAAATGGCTGGCCATCTATAAATTCCATCCCAAGAGTATTGAAATAATCTCCATCTGCACCCCAGCTTTGCATACTAACTGATGATTCCGGAGATGGATTGGTACCATTTCTCCAATACATATTATCACTTCTACTATATCCTTCAACTGGCAGGAAACTTGTTAAAGAAGTGTTTGTTACGGAAGCCAAATTCCTGACTTTTTCTTTAAAAACAAGGGATTGATCACCTAAATTCCATACGTCATTAACAATTATAACCCGATCTTTTTCATAGCCCAGATTTTTATTTTGTATATAATTGAGTTGACCAGTGATTACCAGGGTTCCTATAATAAGTATAATAGAAATTGCAAACTGCCCTACTACAAGAATATTTCTCAATGAAAAAGATCCTTTGCCTACAGTTTTACCTCCCTTTAGTACCTCCACCGGTTTGTAAGAAGAAAGCATTAATGCCGGATAACTTCCTGCTGCTAATCCAGTAATAATTAAAATGAAAATTAAAACCAATAATAGCTGAGGTTGTGTGAAGTAATCAGTTGTAATCTGTTTATCAAATGTGTTATTAAATAAGGGAACTACCAGTTCAACAATCAAAACAGCAAGTAATAAGGAAAAGAATGATATAAGAAGGCTCTCTGTCAAAAATTGAAAAACCAGCTGTTTCTTTCTCGACCCTAATGTCTTTCTGATCCCTACTTCTTTTGAGCGCTTTAATGAACGTGAAGTAGATAAGTTAATAAAGTTTATACAGGCAATTAATAGTATTATACCTGCCACAGTAATAAAGATGTATATATATTTTATATCCCCATTTGCAGATAATTCATTATTTAATTGAGAGTGCAAATGAATATCTTCTATCGGTTGCACATGATATTTAACAAAACTACCCTCCTCTTCCAGAGCATCATAAGTAGTGCCTAATAAATTTGTGATTTGAGGACCGATGTATTTAGTTAAAAAATCTTCTCTGATTCTCGCTTCAAACTCTTCGGGATCAACCCCTTCTTTTAGCTTAAAATAAGTTTGAAAATTATTGCTTAACCAAACGTCATTTTTACTATCCTCCCTGTTAAGCATTGAAAAATATACATCAAAATTAAAATGAGTATTGGAAGGTAAGTCTTTGATCACCCCATCAACTCTGAATTTTGTATCGTCATCCACAATGAGAGTTTTACCCACCACATCAGTTTCTCCAAAGTATTTCAAAGCGATTGATTCTGAAATTACCAGGGTATTAGGTTCTTTTAAAACCTTTGCGGGATCTCCATGCAAAAATGGAATTGAAAAAACAGTAAATAACGACGAATCAGCATAAATGACATTATTTTCTTTTTTATTCTGATCCCCTTCCTTCACTTTCATCAGGAAATCACCCCAGGTTCTGAACCTGCCATAACTTTCTACATACGGGTAATCCTCAAGAAGTGCCAGACCCAGGGGAGCCGGTCCGGTTGTATAATGATTATGATTGCCACCAAAATTAATCTCACTTGTCACCCTGTATATTCTGTCAGAATCTTTAAAATGCTTATCGTAGCTTACTTCATCGAGAATAAAGAGAACAATAAGAATGCAGCAAGCTATTCCGATAGCAAGACCAAGAATATTTATTGTCGAATAAAATTTTGTGTTCCAGAGATTCCTGAAAGCAATTTTGAAATAATTCTTAAACATGATGGTGAGATTTAAGGTTGGTCAATAGGTGAATCCTGATTACTTAAACATGAAATTGTTCTTTGATATTTTCAGTTACCACCTGGCCATCAAACAGATTAATGATCCTGTGGGCATAATTCGCATCATGAGGAGAGTGTGTAACCATTACAATAGTAGTACCTTCTCCATTTAGTTGTTCAAGCAAGCGCATTACCTCCTCACCGTTAGCACTATCCAGATTACCTGTTGGCTCATCGGCTAATATCACTGATGGTCTGGCAACAATTGCCCTGGCTATTGCTACACGCTGTTGCTGACCTCCTGATAATTGCTGTGGAAAGTGGTTTCTCCTATGCATTATATTCATTCGTTGAAGTACCTCCTCTACTTTTTGTTTTCTTTCACTGGAAGGAACTTTCAAATACAATAGTGGTAGCTCAACGTTCTCAAATACAGTCAGTTCATCGATCAGGTTAAAGCTCTGAAAAACAAAACCTATATTCCCTTTTCGCAGCTTTGCCCTTTGTCTTTCGCTGTGGTTTGATACCTCAGTATCGATAAAGTGATATTCACCTGAACTTGGGTTGTCTAATAATCCAAGTATATTTAGAAGAGTAGATTTACCGCAACCTGAAGGCCCCATAATTGCTACGAATTCACCTTTTTTGATCTCAATATTTATTCCATTGAGGGCTGTTGTTTCAACCTCCTCAGTTCGATATAATTTTTTAAGATCAACAGTTTTTAAAATGTTCTCCATTATGTTAGTTATTTTAAGTTCAATACATCGTTGTCACCAAAATTGTCATAGCCTGAGATTACCACTCTGTCACCTGGCTGAAGGCCACTTAATACTTCGTAATAATCCGGATTTCTTCTTCCGATAGATATATCCTTTTTATAGGCTTTTGTATTATCGCTATTAAGCACATATATCCAACGGCCTCCGGTATCATTAAAGAATCCTCCTGTCGGTAGCAATATGGCTTGTTCCAGATTACCTAATTCTAGTCTTATTCTTAAAGTCTGCCCTCTTCTTATTCCTTCAGGTACTTCGCCAGCAAAAACCATATCTACCTGGAATCGCCCATCTGAAATATTCGGATAGATCTTATTTATTTCTAATGTATATTGTTTCCCTGCAAAATTAAACGTGCCCTTTTGGCCAATATCTACTCTTGGTAAATAGAGCTCATCGATACCCACTCTCACTTTGTAATCATCCATTACATCAATCTGTCCAAGTCGCTGACCTGCATTTACTGACTGTCCTACCTCTAATTGTGGTGCTGACAGCTGACCGGATTCCGGCGCAGTGATAATCAGATTATCAAGAATCTGTCCCACAGCTTCCAGACTCCTTAACATTCTTTTTTCTGATTGATATAACTGATTCATCTGAATCGCTCGTGCTATCGAATCATTGCGATAAGAACGATAAGTCAATGCTCTGCGGTTTTGATTGTATTTTAATTGCTCATCTATTTGTTCAAACTCCTGTTCACTAATCAGCTTTTCTTTGTAAAGCTTTTTATTACGTTCGAATTGCGGTTTTAAAATATTTAATTGATAATCTATTTCAGCAAGCTGTGCTCGTTGGCTCAAGTCATTCTGATCTAATAGCAACCTGGTCTGACGCAAATTATTGATCTGCTCATATAATTGAGTTTCTCTTTGCATCACATCGAGCTGAAGCTTAGAATTAGTCAGCGTTAATACTGTATCTCCTTCATCCACGTTTGCTCCGGATTCTCTTATTACTTCCTGTATTATTCCTCCTTCTATCGCATCCAGAAAATACACTTCCCCGGGTGCCACATTCCCATTAACAGGAATAAATTCCTGAAAAGCTCCCTGTTTGACAGTTGCAGTGGTTATTCTTTCAGATTCAACATTCAAAGAACTTCTGTTATCACCAAATATCAGCTGAAACGCTAAAAAAATGACAATTACTGAAGCGATTACAACTCCACTGATTTTTTTCCATGTCCAACGTTTGGTTTCAATTTTTCGATCCATAAAAAATTATTTTCAAATACAATATTGAAAAAGTCGTGCCAGAACAAAATATAGTCTAAAAGAGCTATTTCAGGCACTTTTTTAAGACTTGGTGTATCCAGCCGAACAAAACCGTCCGCTGACGGACACCCTTAAAGAGAAATTGATTATCTTAGAAATCAAACTTAAAAATAATTTGAGAGGGAAAATAATAGCCATAATCCATCAATTGATTAGTTTCGGACATTTTACGTCAATTAAAAAAGAGCACTTTTTCATTATGGTATGGTTTTAGCCTTTATCCAAACAGAATATTTGATAAAATATGAGCGAAATAAAACAAGGCACTATTTTAATAGTCGATGACAATGAAGATCTTCTCAGGGCTGCCAGAATTTTTTTGAAGCGGCACTTTTTAAGAGTAGATACAGAATCTAAGCCGGAGAATATTCCAAACCTACTTAATAATGAACATTATGATGTCATTCTGCTCGATATGAATTTCACAAAGGATGTAAGTAGTGGTTCAGAAGGTTTTCATTGGTTAAATAAAATACTGGAGATTGATTCGGCAGCTGTTGTGGTATTAATTACTGCGTACGGAGATGTTGATCTCGCAGTACGTGCCATAAAAGAAGGAGCAACAGACTTTGTTTTAAAGCCCTGGGAAAATGAAAAACTATTAGGAACGTTATATTCCGCTCTTAAACTAAGGCAAAGCAAGCTTGAGGTTGACGCCTTAAAAGGAGAAAAACAACAGTTATATGCCGATCTAGACAAGAAATTTTCTGAAATAATTGGTCAAAGCCCTGCTATGCAACGGGTTTTTGAAACAATAGAACGGGTTGCTGCTACAGATGCTAATGTTTTAATTACTGGCGAAAACGGAACTGGAAAAGAATTGGTCGCACGGGCTATTCATCGGTCATCTCATCGAAATGATGAAGCTTTTGTTTCTGTGGATCTGGGAGCAGTTACTGACACATTATTTGAAAGTGAGCTTTTTGGTCATGTTAAAGGATCTTTTACTGATGCAAAAGCAGACCGGGCAGGACGATTTGAAATGGCTAATAAGGGTACGTTATTCCTTGATGAAATAGGAAATATCTCACCTTCACATCAAGCCAAATTACTTACTGTTCTTCAAAACCGAAGGGTTACCCGGGTGGGGAGTAATAAAGAGGTAGAAGTAGATATTCGACTGATCTCAGCGACTAATATGCCTTTAAATGAGATGGTTAATAGTGGTGGGTTCAGACAAGATCTTTTATATCGTATAAACACTATAGAAGTTCAACTGCCAGCCCTGAGAGATAGAATTGAAGACATCCCATTATTAACTGATCATTTCATTCAGCATTATGCTAAGAAATACAACAAAGATATAGTTAAAGCCAGTGAAGCAGCTATATCGAGAATGCAGAAGTACCAATGGCCAGGCAATATCAGGGAATTACAACATGCTATTGAACGTGCTATAATTATGACAAACAATAAAATTATTCAACCAGAGGACATTTTTAGCAATCTGGGAGCTCCCCACTCCAAAAGCTTTAATGAAGAAAATCTGGACCAGCTTAATATCGAGGAAGTCGAAAAGATCCTCATAAGAAAAGCGCTTAAAAAATTTAATGGAAATGTTACTCAGGCAGCCCAGGAACTTGGGCTGACCCGATCATCATTGTATAGGAGGTTAGAAAAATATGGTCTTTAAAAACTTTATATACGGAGTAATTTTAAGAGTAATAATAATTACTGCTTTTACATTCCTTGCCAGTATCACATTTATTAATAATGGCTTTTCATTATTGTTTTTTATCTGGGTGGTATTTACTTTGATTACTATGGGCAGTCTGGTATATTATTGTAATGATATAAATATCAAAGTTACCCGGTTCCTGGAATCAATTAGATATGCTGATTTCAACTCGACTTTCAGTACTCAAAATAATAAAGGAAAGACTTTTAAAACCATGAATACTGCTTTTAATGAGGTTTTAAATGCATTTAAAAAAATAAGGTCAGAAGCTGAGACTCAAAACCTCGTGCTTTACACCGTTCTACAGCATATTCAAACCGGAATCATTTCATATAATTCAAATGGACGAATAGGGATAATTAATAACTCTGCAAAAAAACTTCTCGGAATTGGCCAAATGAAAAACATAGAAGATCTGGAAGTGGTAAACAGTAAGTTATATGAAACATTTAAGAAACTTGGTCCCGGACAAAATTACCTGCTGAAAACTGACCCGGAAACTCAGCTATCAATTAATACAACCGGACTAAAAATGGAAGGCCAGAACTGGACTTTAGTAGCCATTCAAAATATTCAGAATGAACTTAGAAAACATGAATTGGATGCATGGCAAAATCTAACTAAAGTTTTACGCCATGAAATCATGAACAGTATTACTCCTATTTCTACACTAATCAGTTCTCTCAACGAAATTATTGTAGAAGATGCCAGCAAAATGGAAAGTGGTGATTTCAAAATCGAAGAAGAATCCTATCAAGACCTTTGTGATGGGTTAAAAACCATTGAAAATCGGAGCCGGGGTCTGCTGAGATTTGTTAATGCTTACAGGGAATACAGTAATATACCCGAAACTAATATCAGACCAGTTAATGTTAAGATTTTACTTCAATCAATTTTACAGTTATTAAAAGAAGATTTTCAAAAAGACAATATTGAACTATTCTGTGACATAAAACCTGATGAAATGATAATCAATGCCGATGAAGAGCTTATCGAAATGGTTTTGATCAATCTGCTTAAAAACGCCAGAGAAGCCTTACTGGAACAAAACGAAAGAAATATATCTATCAGAGCATTTAATAATGGACAAGGGCTGGGATGTATTGCTGTAACTGATAATGGACCCGGAATAGATCAGTCTAAACTGGAAAGGATATTCATTCCATTTTATACCACTAAAAAAGAAGGCTCAGGTATCGGGCTTGCACTGGCAAGACAAATTATGCAATTACATGGTGGTGATATAAAAACGCATTCGGAAGTAGGTAAAGAGACAACGTTCAGTTTACATTTCCGAGCATAAATGATGCATTTTATAAAGTAATCGTGTAATTTAAATAGATGGCACCATCTATTTTAAAGGGAAAATGGCTTTGGATAATTATAATCTCAACCATTTTATTGATCGGTTTAATTTCTCTCAAGTTTATTAGTGAAAGAAAGGTCTTAAATGCAATCAATAATGCAGAATCAGGTCATAAATTCGAAGTCAGAGATGTTGATCTTTCAATTTTCTCAGAAAGTGTCCGATTGACTGACGTAAAAATTTCACCCCAGGATGATTTAATAAAAGACACCTCGAAAAATTATATAGAAGCAACAGCCCAGCAATTCTTATTATCGGGAGTTTCAATACCTGAATTACTATTGAATAATAAATTTGACGCTGATTTACTTCTGGTAGATAATCTTGATGTTTCTCTATATAGAAAACAAATCGATTCTTCTGATTCTTCTGATGTAACCCATCAAGGTAGTCAAAATCAGATCTGGAAAATTATATCTTCAGGAATTCTAATAAATGGACTGGAATTAAAGGATTGTAGTTATAAGTTTTATTATTCACATGATAATTCTAACCTCCAACTCAGTGCAGAACCGGTTAATATCAGAATCACTGACTTAAGTACGGATAGTGCAATGGTCCATAGAGATAAACCTTTTGATTTAAAAAATGCGATCATTTCTATAAAAAACATCAAATATCACGATGTGGATAGTCTGTTTGATTATACAATCCAGAAAATGGATTATAAGGATAAACAACTAACAATTTATGGAATAAAATATTCTCCAAATTATCCTGTTCATGAAACATCGGTGAAAAAAGGGATTCAGACTGATATCCCAACTGTTAAAGTAAAATCAATTACGCTGTTTAACCCGGTAATCGATTCGCTGGATGCATACATTAAATTAGATTCCATGCTCGTTGATTCTGCCGGCCTGGAATTATTCAGAAATAAAAATCTGCCACTCCCTAAACAACCAATAAAACCTCTCTTTGCAGGAATGATAAAATCAACACCAGTCAAATTTTTCATTCCTAAGCTGATTCTTAAAAATTCTTCAGTGAAGTACTCCGAAAAGCAAATCAACGTAGATGCAGACCTTTTAAAACTCAATATAACCTCTCTAAATGTCGAAGTTTTCAACCTAACCAATCTTGCTGATAAAATCTCGTTGAATAGTGATTATACAATAAATGCCAGAAGTGAATTTATGAATGGAACTGACCTCCTAATTAATATCACAGGAAACTATAATAGCTCTGATCAATCATTTAATGTAAAAGGTAAACTTTCCAGGATGAAAATGTCGGCCTTAAATTCTTTTGTGACCCCAATAACACATATGAAAATAGCGGGAAATCTGGAGCCATTAACATTTTCGTTTACAGGAAACAATTACAGATCTAATGGCTGGTTGTTAATGCCCTACACTAACCTCAAAGTGGAACTTTTTCATAAACATAAAACCTCAAAAGTAAAACCAGTCGAATCCTTTTTGGCAAATACACTTCTGGATTCTGATAATCAATTGGGAAACAAACATTTTCATTACGGAGAAATAAAATTTGACAGGGTAAAAACTAAATCTGTTTTTCATTTTATGGCAAACAGCCTGAAAACAGGTGCTATTTCAACTTTATTAAAAAAACATAAAGGTATGCCACCTGGTTATGCATCATCCAAATAACTACTATTTTTAGAATAATAAGTGATTGACTATTTTTAGAAAAATAAACCACAAATACTCATGAAAAAATATTTTGGTGTAGATGTAGGAGGAACCAACATAAAAATTGGTGTCGTTAGTGAAAAAGGTAAAATAATTGAGAAAATAAAATATAGCACCACTAAAGACCGACCCGATGACACCACCTTTATCAATCATTTTATTGAAGTAATGGGTAGTGAAATCAAACGATATCCTGAAATAGACAAAATAGGTATTGGATTGCCAGGCATGCTCTCTGAAGACAGAAAGAAAATTCTCAATCTGCCAAATATCCCTAACCTCGGAGGAAGAAAATTTTATAAAGAGCTTCAAAATGCTTTTTCTGATAAGAAATTCAAACTTGAAAATGATGCTAATGCAGCTGCTTTAGGGGAATACAATTTCGGCTCAGGAAAGATGCCGGAAACATTCTTGTTTATTACCCTTGGTACCGGTGTTGGATCAGGATTGATTTTTAAAAAGAAAATTTTTAACGGGGGGAAAGGCAATGCGCTTGAACTTGGTCATATTTTATCAGAAGATGGCAAGGTTCTTGAGTCTCATATTGGAAAAAAAGGAATCATGAGGATGACGCTGAATATCCTTCAGGAGCACCCGGAAAGTGAAATTAATGATCTCAAATCTTTTCGCCCCAAGGATGTCGCACTTGCAGGATTAGAAGGTGATATTGTAGGAATCAAAGTTTTTCAAAAAGTAGGAGAACTTTTAGGAAAAGCACTGGTTACCACTCTACGACTTTTAGATATTAACGATATATATGTCGGTGGAGGATTGTCTGCCGGATTAAAGATCGTTGAACCCGAGTTGAGAAAAGTTTTGAATCAACATCTTCCAGAATACTATACGGAAGATTTAAATATCAAAAAAGCTTCTTTGGGGAATAATGCAGGGATATTAGGAGCCGCATCTTTATGTATTGAAGATTAAATAAACTTTTTATGAGAAAATTAACATTTTTAAGTCTTACAGTATTTGCATTTTTATTAAGCAGTTGTGAAGCAATTGATAGCCTTACACAGTTTTATTATGATGAAGAGACTTCATTTACTATTCCAGGTCAAACCAGTGTAGGTCTGATAGGTGATATTACCACACCAGAAATGCAGTCTAGTGGATCACAAGAATTTGAGAATAATGATTCAAGAGTAGATATGATTGAGTCATGTAAGCTGGTTGAATTAACATTAACCCTTACAACTCCGGAGACTGGTGATTTTGATTTCTTAAATGAAATCAGCATTTATATATCTGCTGACGGTCTTCCGGAAAAATTGATTGCAACTGAAACTAATGTTCCTGCCGGGGTGAAGCAATTCAGTCTTGAAACTCAAGATGTAGACTTATCAGAATACATTAAAGCAGGTACTTATTCATTAAAAACGGATGTTACAACAGATCAAATCCTTAGTGAGGATCATGAAATAACTGTATATTCTAATTTCTTCGTTGATGCAGAAGTGTTAGGTCAATAAAAAAATTGAAAAGATTATAAAGCCCGTGATCAAATGATTACGGGCTTTTTTTTATTTAAAGAATTTTGATTTTCTCTTTTTTGAAACCCAGGAATCAAATGAAAATTTACCTGGACCGACGATCATTAAAAATACACTTGCGAGGAGATAGTGAAGAGCTGCTTCCTGAGCTGAAAAACCATCCTCACCATGAATAATAAAAACGGCAATCAACATCGTTATTAGAACAGGAATCACAGCAAATCTCGTAAGCAATCCGGTAATTATTAATATTGCACAAACAACTTCGGCAACGATTACAAGTATCAAACTTAATACAGAGCCTAATCCCAGAGGATCGGGAAAAGACTGACTTAAGGATTCAAATTCTAATAATTTAGGGATCCCATGACCTAATAACATGCCACCTATAGCAACACGATAAATTAAAAGAGCAACTCCAAGAGACCGTGATCTAATAGTAGTTGAAAAGAATAGTTTTGACATATAGAAGCCGGTTAAAACCCAAATGCTTCCTTCATTTTACTAAAAATTGCTGTATTTTCATAAGATCCTAAGAACAATGACTGCTGCGGACCATAGGCATACACTTGTACAGGAATCCCAGTATGATAATCTGTCGAAAATTTAGCTTCTACTTTTCCTTCAGTCAAATCTCCACTGACAAGTGTTAATCCACCAGTTTCATGATCTGCAGTAACGATAACCAGCGTACCTTCATTTTCGCTAGCAAACTTTAAGGCTACTCCAACTGTGCGATCAAAATCATTAAACTCGTTAATGACATATGCAAGATCATTATCATGACCTCCCCAATCAATCTGTGATCCTTCGACCATCAGAAAAAATCCTTTTTCATTTTGAGAAAGTAGTGAAAGAGCTTTTTCGGTAGCTGTTGGAAGAAATTCTCCTCTCGCAGGATATTTATCCATTGCATCATCAGCGAATAAACCGGCTACTTTACCGTTTAGATCAGATTGTAATTCTTCAGTTTTCGATAATAGACTGTATCCATTACCTTTAAGTTCTTCAAGAAGGTTTTTATTATCTTTTCTTTCTGTGAAATATTTTTTTCCTCCTCCTAAAAAGATATCTATATCTGTTTTCAAAAAATCTGATGCAATTTCTTCATGCATGCTTCGCTCAGGTTGGTGAGCTATAAATGATGCCGGTGTTGCGTGAGTGATTGTACTGGTAGCGATTAAACCGGTAGATAAACCATTATCCTCAGCAATTTCCAGAATAGTTTTTAAAGGTTTACCATCAGGATCAACCCCAATCGCTCCATTATATGTTTTTTCTCCTGTGCTAAATGCAGTAGCTCCCGCTGCTGAATCTGTAATATAGCTGTCTGAAGAATTCGTTTTAGACTTTCCAACTACCTGAAAGTGATCTAAAAATAAATTCCCTTTGTTGGCAGTTTTACCAGAATAAACCTGAGCAGGCCCCATACCATCACCGATTAAAAGAATGATATTCTTAACCCCGGCATTATCAAATTCATGTTTTAATTCTATGTCAGTATTATATATATCTTTTGAGATATACACCTGACTTTCATTAAAATTATTCTCGCTCTCTATCTTTGCTTTAATAGTTGTTTGTTCATTACTTTCATCATTTTTCAAGTTGTTATCACATGAAAAATTGACTAATGTAATCAGCGTTATTGCAAAAGCGAAGTAAATCTTATTTTTAATCATGATTAAATCCTTATAAAAAAAGTAAAATTAGCCTAGCAGACTAAAAAAATAAAACCCTTCCTGTTAACAAACGATTAAATTATCATTATGGTTAATAAAAAAGTCCTCTCAGATCGAGAGGACTTTATATTTTTTATAAACGGGTTATTTTAGTTGTAATTGCTAAGCATTACAGGCATAACCAGCATTAGAATATCTTCATTTTCATCCCCGTTTTTAGGGAAAATTAATCCAGCCCTGTTAGGAGCTGAAAACTTCATCAAAATTTCCTTAGAATCAACATTATTTAACATTTCGATTAGAAATTTTGCGTTGAAACCAATTTCCAGATCGTCCCCATCGTGTTCACAACTCAGTCTTTCATTAGCTTCATTACTGAAATCCAAATCTTCAGCGGATATCTGAAGTTCACTTCCAGTAATTTTAAGCCTGACCTGGTGTGTAGTTTTGTTGGCATAAATGCTAATCCTTCTTAGCGAACTTAAAAATTCACCTTTATCGATTGACATCTCATTGTCATTATCCATTGGAATAACGTTCTCATAATCAGGGAAACGTTCATCGATAAGACGACAAATCATTTGAATATTGTTGAATTTAAAGAATGCATTTGTTGCATTGTATTCAACATTTACATTCGTATTGTCTGAAGGTAAAGTTGCTTTCAACAAATTAAGTGCCTTTCGTGGAATTATAATTGGATGATCAATATCCTCAGCGACATCTACCCTTCTGTATCGAACCAGCCTGTGACCATCAGTTGCTACAAATGTAGCATTGGTATCAGTCAGCTTCATATATACACCAGTCATTGCAGGCCTCAATTCGTCATTGCTGGTTGCAAAGATCGTATTGTTTACTGCCTTTGAGAAGATGTCTGTACTAACATTAAATGAATAGCCATCATTAACTGTTGGTACCTTAGGGAAATCTGTTGCGTTCTCTCCGGATAATTTATACTTCCCGTTATCAGAACTGATCTCCACAGCATAAGTATCTTCATCAATCGAAAAAGTTACCGGCTGTTCAGGTAAGTTTTTTAAAGTATCGAGTAATATTCTTGCCGGAACCGCAATGCTTCCGCTTTCTTTTGATTCAACATCGATCTCAGTGATCATGCTGGTTTGAAGGTCTGACGCAGTTACAGTCAATTTACCTTCACTTACTTCAAATAAAAAGTTTTCTAATATAGGTACTACCGGACTTGAGGTGATCACCCCGTTAATTCCGGAGAGTTGCTTCAGTAATGCTGATGATGAAACGATGAACTTCATAGTAACAGTTAAATCTTAGGTTCTGTTTAATGGGCGTAAAGATAAAATAAAGAGCGTAAGATTAAAAAAACACGCCTACTTTTCCTCACTATTTCCTTTAGTCATTTTTAAACAACTAAAATTACCCTATTCAATAATAAATCAAAGGATTTTTGAATTATTCTCGTGAATAAATTTTCTGATTATCAATAAAACGAAAAAGAATGTGGCTAAATACTTCATATATTTTCTATATACCGGCACAGATGTACCATATTCAACATAGTGATAACCAATATATTTCTAATTGCACTCATTCTTTCGTAGTTTTAAAGCTATGATCAGGAGTACGCAGAAATTTACATTTTCAATTTTCTTATTTTTAGCAATTATTTTTAGCAGTAAGTCACAAGATTATTGTGACTCTATCCAAATGATGAGTAATAAAACAGTGCCTGATAAAATCAGAAATGTCGTATATGAAACTTTAATCTATTTCCCGGAGTTAAAAAACACGCATATAGATTTTGTATTTACAAAAAATATCAGCAAATCTTTCATGCAGGCTCAGCCTAACTTTTCTGACATACTAAAAAGAAAAGATAAACGAAGATACAGAATTAAAATTACTCCTGCTTTACAACTCACAGAAGGCTCGATTCCTGTCGAAGAGCTTCCCGAAGATGTTCTGATGGGATGGATAGCTCATGAACTTGGACATATCATGGATTACAAAGACAGATCTGCTCTGGCTATGATGGGGTTTGGAATTAGTTATTCATTAAATAAAAAATTCCTCATGAGTGCAGAACAGACTGCTGACATCTATGCTGTAAACCAGGGATTAGGCAGTAAAATACGCAAGACAAAAAACTTTATCCTCAACAGGTCTGATATCCCCGAGGATTACAAAAACAGAATCAAAAATTTATACCTTTCTCCAGAAGAAATCATGGCTTTAATAGAAGAAACTGCAGATTCTTCTATTGGCCAGGCTGATTAAATAATCGTTTGTTTATAAATTCAATATATTCTTTGAATTTATCTTCTTTCATTACTCGTGGCATTTTAACCTGACCGCCTTTTTTCTTATTGGCTTCATTCCAGTCGTAGAATACTTCTGTTGGAACAATTCGTAGTTTAAGGCCTTTTAGAGATTTACCCCTGGCTACTTCGTAGTTTTTATTTGATTCTGATAGATATCTGTCAATTTCTTTTCCGATTTCTGTTGAATCCCTCTCTTCATCAGATCCAATAACCCAGTGATGGTAATACTCTCCATCATCTTCACGTACTGCGGAAACAGTAAATTCAGGTATTGCCATTTCAAACTTTTCTTCCACCTGCCTAATTGCATCATTCATTTTAATGACTGATAACTGAGAACCTACTACATTTAAGAAGTGCTTGGTTCTTCCGGTAATTATTATTTCTGCTCGCTCTACATCTGTAAACCTTATCGTGTCACCAATCATATACCTCCATGCTCCGGAATTAGTAGAAATAATCATCGCATAATCAACTCCTTCCTCTACATCTCCAATATCATAAACAGGACTTCCCTCTTTGATCATTCCTCTTTCATCTATATTCTTTTCTTTAAAAGGAACAAACTCAAAATATATCCCTGCATTGAAAGCGAGTTTCATCGCGTGATCTTTATTTGGTCGTGATTGGTAGGCTAAAAACCCCTCTGAAGCAAGGTATGTATCAATTATGGTGATCGGTTTACCCATAAGTTGTTCGAAACTCTTTTTATAAGGTTCAAACGCCACTCCCCCGGAAACAAAAACTGATAGCCCTGGCCATATCTCATGGATATTTTCAAGATTATAATGCTTTACGATTGACTTTAGCATTAATTCATTCCAGGATGGAATACCACTGATCGCTCCAATATCCCAGGAAGGTGCATCTTCGATTATCTTTTCTAATCGTGTGTCCCAGTCATCTGTCGATGCGATCTCATTACCTGGCCTGTATACTCCTCTAAACCACGATGGAATATTGCTCGCTGATATTCCGCTAATCTCACCCTCTAAGTGGTCTCCTGCATCGTTCAGATCTGTACTGCTGCCCAGCATCATAATTTCCTTTTCGAAAAAATCTCCGGGCAGATCATAATTAGATACTGAAAGCAATTGCATAATGCCTACCTTCCTGATTGAAGCCAGCATATCATCAGTAACAGGTATTCTCTTTGCCTGGTTACCGGTTGTGCCCGAACTTAATGCATAGTAGTTTGGCTTTCCCGGCCAGGTAATATCTTCAAAACCCTTAACCTGCTGAGACCACCATCTATCATAGATCTGTGAATAATCATGAAGGGGCACATGCTCCCTGAACATTTTAATGGGATCATCACTCTTTAAGATTTTATTAAAACCGTAATACTTACCAAAGGATGTCGATGAAGCTTTTTTTAAAATCTTTAAAAGCTCCTCCTTTTGTTCTTCTACAGGTGACTTCTCTGGTAATACTTTTTCACTAAATTCCAGAGCAGACTTAATAATATTCCCAAGTATGGCCATTAATTAATATCAGATTTAATTGTAACTATATTCAATTTACCAAATCAATATCAGTTATACCTGTATTAGTATTTTTTGTATAAAAAAAGGCATCACAATTTTCCTGCAATGCCTTTAAATATTGAAATAATAAAAATTAAGTCGTACTGCTACTAAGCCTATACCAGTTAATATTTCTGGTAAAGTACATTGTTAATGCAAGAATAATAGCGAGTCCACAAGTGCCCATTAATAATGCATAATCTTCAAGCTTTAGTGTCACATATAGGAAACCATACAATGCGACAAGTAATCCTAAAACAACGAAAGCAAACCTTTTTGATTGAAACACTTTAAGTGAATAAAAGAAGATCATGCTAATAATAGCTACCGATGCAGAAAGATAAGCTGTATCAAAAGGCATGTGTTCTGATAAGGCTATTAGAAGAGCATAAAATAGACACAGGGCAAACCCAACCAAAATGTATTGAAATGGATGAATTTTTTGTCCTTTAATCGCTTCTGATAAAAAGAATATTAAAAAGGTAAGGGTGATAGTTAGAATTGCATATTTTGCTGCTCTAAGTGTGTTTTGATATTGATCAGCAGGATTTAGTAAGGATAATCCAAAAGATGAACGATTAAAAGCATCTGAATATTCATCACCAAACCATGACTGTGGAAAATTCCTGTTTATTTCCAGGGTTTTCCATGTAGCACTAAATCCATCTGATGTTACATTTCTGTTATCAGGTATGATAATACCTCCAAATTTCGGTGAAGGCCAGGAAGATTTCATTTTAACTACTGTCTCACCTCCTGACGGAATAAACGAGAGGTCCGAACTTCCTTTTAATTTCAGATCTAATCCAAAAGAAACATTCTTGTTCTTTAGCTCTTCTGCATTTACATTGGCACTAACACCCGATTCAATGATCTCTCTGATTCTGCTACCAGGCCTGACTTTAGATTCGGTGCCATTCCAGTTAATAACAATTCGCTCTTCAACACCCCTGAGGTCAGAAATACCTATTGTCAGAAAAGCATTTTGATAATCGATACTGTCATAATTACCCAGGTCCTCTTTTGGTTCAAAAGAAAAGTCTCCGCTAATCTGAATATTACTTTCATAAACGATCGCTTCATAAATTCCCCTGCTTAATTTATTGGGTACCACTTCTCCATTAATCCTTAAATTTTGTGGTAATACCTGAAGATATTTAGTAGTATATTTATAAACCGGACCTTCATCCTCACGGTTAGATTTCAGTTTTTTCTCTATTACAGGTATCGTTAATATAGGACCTGCCAAAGTTTGCTCTCCTGCCCATTTACTACTTACCTCTTCCGTAACGAATTCGTTCAATTCCTTTCGTTCTTCGATTAGATTTATGATCATTCCCGTTGGAATAAGCAGCAATAACACTAAGAATGCCACCACAAGCATTTTAAGCATGACAGAGTTTCTCAGGGAAGTCATCAACCTCTCAAAGTATGAGGGTGCCTCCTGATTTTGCATTGGTTGGTTTTCATTGTGTTCCATAATTTTAAAGTACTTTATATTACAAAGTTATTAGATAAAAAATTTTATTTTAGGAGTTTTTCAATTGCTTTAATATGCTTTTTAAAAGCGATCTCGCCTCTTTTTGTTACCATATATTTAGTATTGGGCTTTTTATCAACAAATGTCTTTTCATATTCAATAAATTCATTCTTTTCCAAATATTTTAGGTGACCGGCGAGATTCCCATCTGTAACACCGAGTAAATTTTTAACTCGGTAAAATCCACAGCATCATTCACTATAAGTGCTGACATAATTCCCAGCCTTACCTTATTTTCAAATGCCTTATTAAGATCCTTTAAGAATTCCTTCACTACTTATGTCTGATTTGCATTAAAACACCATATACAATATGCAAAACACCAAATCCAACTGCCCAGAAAAGTAGTCCGTAACCAGTTAGTATCACAGCAAGGATTCCGAGTATCAATTCAGCTATACCCAGACTTTTAACTTCTTTATAGGTAACTGATGAAGCATTTATTAATGAAAGGCCATATACCATAAGTGTTAACCCTGCGATAATATCATAATACCCTTTAAAGAGCAGAATAACGCAAACTATTCCTCCTCCGGTTAATGGAATAAAGAAGTTTTCTAAAAGCCTCCTGGTTTGATAATCCCAAATTCGCTGGTTATTTTTTCGAGCTTTACGAACTGTAAAAAAGATTGCTGAAAAAATTGCCGCAAAGAAGACTACTGCACCAATGACCATCAATTTTGTTGATTGATCAGAAGTGAGCGACAATCTATATGATCCTAATTGTTCGACGTCGGTATAGATCAAATCATAGGTGAGATATGAGCCTATTAGAGCAAATATTCCAGCACATACTCCTGACATCCCACTTAGAGAAATAAAACGTGATGAACGATTCATCATTTCCCTGATATCCTTAAGATCATCTATGTATTTTTCTCGTTGATTCATTTTAAAAGTACTTTGAATTACAAAGTAATGGAAAAGAAATGAATAATCAAATTGTCTTTTATTAAAAATTTAGAATAAGGACTGATTGCTGGTTTCTTTTTTGAAAAATTCTGCCGGAACGATTAATTGTTCAACATCATTTTGTCTGAAAACTGCCAGATTTGCACCCATTTGTGTAAAATAAAAGCCTTGTCTCTGTGGTACAGGATAAAATTCTATAATTCTTGGAGAATCATAAGAGATATCATCAATAATATAACTGAATGCGGGATCATTCTCCTCCATATAAGAAGCATACACAGGGTATTCTTCAGGATTTAAATGGGTATCTATTCGCAAATTAAATAGAGCACTCAGATATTGATCCATCCTTGTCGAATCCAGCTGACTACTTAGGTTATTAACAGAAAAATAAACGCCTTCTCCTTTAATCTTTACTGCTGTGTCTCCTTCGTTATTTACAATTGCGAAGGATTTAAGTGTTCTTGGATCTCCCTTGTAAAAAGCCTTAGATTTCCAGGCTAACCTGTCCAACCCAAATATACCGGTAACATAATCCTGGTAGCCCGGGATATTGACTATATAGATTTCAGATAAGTCAGGCAATGCCATATATGATATGGTTCTGTTTTCATTTCCACCGGCAACGAATTCTTTCACTTTATTATCCCCTTTAAAAACAGAAACCTGAATTCCGTTTTCTTTTAATTGTTTTACCGTCTCTTTTTCCTGAGAATCCGGTAGTTGCCTTTTTACATTTACCTTATTTAAAACAGCAATTAAAACTTGTCTTAATGCTTCATCAATTTCAGAATTACCAACATACCAATTACCGCCTTTATTATTTACGATAATTTCACCCTCATTCGAATTCAAAACTACCATTGTGATTCCGGAAGTATCATTAACCGCAAAATGATTTTCGGATACTTCAAGACTTTTCCCGCTGTCAGTAATTCCCGGCAACAGAACTATCGCCAGTACTAAAACTGCCACAATAGCTATTCTGATTTTATTTGCATTACTTATAATTCCCAAAACCGGTATATTTTTTCTTCCTGATAAACGCTTTAATTACTCCAAACAAAATAAGCAAAACCAAAGGCAATATTAAGTTTAAAGCTTGCCAGAAAGTTTTCTCTTCCTGAATCTGAATTTTATCCAATGGTCTTATTTTAATTTCTTTGTTTTTTGCCAGTATTATTCCCTGGTCATTTATCATATAGCTAAGAGCATTCATTAAAAACTCTCCATTAGCATATTGCGTCTGTGTAAACTGATCAAAACCAACAGGTAAAGGCCTGTTTTGCCTGATACCTATATCATTGATGAGATAATCCCCATCACCCATTGCTAATAGTTTACCCTTTTCTCCACTTACGGCAAAGGTTGCTTTATCAGCCCCAGCAGGTAAAAACCTATTGGCATACATTGAGGTAAAATTACCTTCATTAAGTGCCGCAACCGGTAAAGGTTTTTGGTTAACAAAATTTTCCTCCACAATATCACGCATGTCATTGATATCAACTGGTAACGGAGTATTTAAAGCTCTGGAATACTGACTTGTGTAAATCAGATATCTTTTTTCTATACCTTGTGATAAAACTGTATCAACAGTACTGACAAATTTACCCAGTGATACACCCAGGCCTTTAACAATTTCGTGATCTGTATAATTATTAAATAACGGGAAGAAAGGCCATTGTAGCGGCTTTATTTGTGGGTCTTCACCAAAGTTACCTACTACCACAGGATATGTTCCTGCGTTCAGGTCTTGTACAAGGTTAGCATTGATCCTTAAACCATGCTTGAATAAGAAAGGCGTTAGATTAAGGTCTATCGGTACTGCTATTGTTCCTCCCTGCCCATTACCTGCACTATCGATATTTACATTGACCGGATCAACAAACATTAATACGTTCCCTCCCCTAACCAGGTATTGGTCCAACTTATAAAGATCAAGATCTGAAAATGCAGACTTGGGCTGAATATCAAGTATAGCATCATATCCAGAAAGATCCTGAATTTCAGATATATCAACATCGACCACGTCGTATCGTTCAGCAATGAGGTTTGTAATTCCGGCAATATACACCGAATCAGCCTCGTCATGTCCTTTTAGCAACCCAACTTTAGGTCTTTCAAGCCCCAGTGCCTGTTTAACCCCTGAAGCTAATTCATATTCAAGATTTTCAATTGAAGTATTTAACTTTTGCTCGGCCGTCTGTCCCCCCGAACCCTTAAGTAAGTTGACACTTACCTCAGTTCCTCCGTAAGAGATCAGGGCACCAGGGAATATCAGTTTTTCTACCCTGTTTCCATTTTCGTTATCGAAAAGATTTGTCGGCTGAATTCCTTTTTCTACTAACCTTCTGTAAAATGTATTTCTGGCTTGTGTAGATGCGGCAATAGAAGGATCAATAAAATTATATTGAATATTTCTTCCTGCATATACCTGAAAACTATTTAATGTTTCCCTGATACTCTTTTTAAATCTTTCAAATCCTGCAGGAAGTTCTCCTTCGAGATAAACTTCTATATAAACTACATCATCAAGCTCTTTTAGCAGTTCTTTTGTAGGTTCCTTTATAGTATATCTTTTATCTTCCGTTAGATCAACACGAGTAAAATACCTGAAAGCCAGTTGGTTCAGCAAGATCACCATAAGAACGATTATGGTAAGGTTCAATATCGCAGCTAATTTCTTTTGATTTACCATTTTCTCGAAGATAATACGGTTTTAGTAATAGCCAGCATGATAATTATGACTGAAAAAAGATAAATCACGTTTCTGGAATCAATTAATCCTTTGCCTAAAGCTTCGTAGTGATAGCTGAGACTTAATTGGGTAAGTAACAATGAATAGCTCCCCCATACATCGACTTGCGCCAATGATGAAAGCCCGGTATAAAGAATAAAACAAAGAAAAACAGCTATAATAAATGCGGTGATTTGGTTTATAGTGATTGCACTCGACATTATTCCAATTGCGGCAAATACTCCTCCTAGCGATAACAAACCGATATACGATCCGGTAACAGCGGCTCCGTCAATATTACCTTCAGGTTGACCTAACTCTACCAATGAATAATAATATACCAGAGTTGGCAACACTGCCAGTAAAACTATGACTACAGAGGATAGAAACTTTCCAATGATCAAACCAGTATCGCTTACCGGATTGGTAAAAAGTAATTCCATCGTACCAGCTTTCTTTTCTTCTGCGAACATCCGCATAGTGATAGCCGGAATAAGAAACATAAATACGTAAGGGCTAAATCCGAAAAGAGTTTCAAGATCAGCATATCCATAATTTAATACAGAAGTATCGGGAAATACCCAGACCAGTAAGCCAACGGCGGTGAGAAATACACCGATTACCAGGTATGCAATCAGAGAATTAAAGAAAGTATTGAGTTCTTTTATAAAAACTGTCCACATGATCTAATTCCCTCCTCCGGTTAATTTATGAAACACTTCTTCGAGAGATTTTTCTTCTTGTTGCAATCCAACTACAGTCAATGAATTATTTGCTGCAAAGGCTGATAGCGCGGGTCTGATATCAATATTTTCATTACTACTAATCAAAAATTTCTTAGGATTGACCATTTTCACAGACTCAACACCATTAATTTCTTTGAACATTTCCTCGTTGGCATCCTCCAGAAATTCAATGATCACTACTTTTTCCTTAAATACTTCACGCCCAAGCCCCTCTACTGTTTTGTCTGCAACTTTAGATCCTAAATTTATAACAACCACGCGATCACACAAAGCTTGTACTTCCTGCATTATGTGAGTAGAAAAAATCACCGCTTTATCTTTAGAAGCTTCCTTGATTACGTTACGAATCTCAACGATCTGGTTAGGATCAAGTCCACTGGTTGGTTCATCAAGAATCAACACCTCCGGATCGTGTAAGAGAGATTTTGCCAGTCCAACACGTTGCCTGTATCCCTTAGACAAGGCACCAATTTGTTTGTTTTGCTCCCGGGTCAACCCACAAAGAGAAACCATTTTTTCTACTTGCTGATTCAATTCTTTTCCTTTCAATCCCTGTAGTTTTCCGCAAAATCTTAAAAATTCGTGAACGTACATTTCCAAATACATCGGATTGTGTTCGGGCAGGTAACCGATTTTTTTCTGAACAGATAATGGTTCCTTTTCTACATTGTGGCCACATACAATTGCCTCACCGTTAGAAGGGGGAATATAGCCGGAAAGAATTTTCATTGTTGTCGATTTACCCGCACCATTCGGCCCAAGAAATCCGAGGATCTCTCCCTTAGCTACTTCAAAAGATAAATCTTTAACCGCGAGCTGTTCTCCGTATACTTTTGATATGTTTTTTACGCTGATTGACATAGCAGGATTTGATGCAAAACTAGGAAAATTATCTTCTAATTTAACAGATTTTTAATTTGTCAGCTCTTTTCTATTGCCTAATACATTTGCAATGGGTAATTTTGAGGCTCTTAAAGATTTACATTTCAATGAATATCAGGCTTTTAGCTGTTTTTACCCTGTTTTTGGGTTCACATTTTTTAACATCTGCCCAGGGGGAAAAATCTCCCTACAGATATTCGTATGTAGCAGAATTAAATCGTGGTTTTATAATGAAACACGGACCTGAGGTCGGTATTATTTCGAGGGATGCCCGTCCTAATGGCTTTGCATTTCACCTTATAAAACACACATACGGTTACAGAAAGTGGGAAAAGGAACACAATTATCCTACTTTCAAATTCTCTTTTAATTATTTCGATCTCAACCAGCAATACCTTGGTAACCTGTTCGGACTAACTACCACCTTGCAGTTTCCATTATTAAAAAAAGAAAAATTTCAAATCGATTTTGCTACAGGAATTGGCGTCAGCTATAATGACAAGCCTTTTGATATGGAAACCAACAATAAAAATGTTCTGCTTGGTTCGCATATAAATACTGTCATCAGAGGGGATCTTTCGTTTGCATATGCCGTTACTGATAACTGGGCTACTTTCATGAATATTGGAATATATCATGCCAGTAACGGATCTTATACTAAACCCAACAAAGGAATAAATATTATTAATGGTGGAATTGGAGCCAGATACACTCCTTTTACCTCAAAACCTGACCTGTCAGAAATGCCTGAGCTTGAAGATCAGGGTCCTAAAAATTTAAAATATACACTTACTGTTTCAGGGGGTATGCAGCAGGAATCTTCTTTTGATGTAAACGAAAGAGAACCCTTTTACAATTTTTTATTCATCTACTATCCTATTTTACAAAACCGTGGAAAATGGGCTGTTGGATTGGATTATTTTCACAATCTGGCACTAAAAAAAGATCTAAGTCGTCATCCGTCATTTATTAATGATACTCCTCCGGATTTTCGTCGTGTGGGTATGACAGGTGGATATGAAGTTAGTTTTGGAAGGTTTGGGGCTTTATTTCAACTTGGTTATTACCTGTATAACGACGCTCATCCAGGGCAACTATTTTATCAGAGATATTCAGCAAGGTATCAACTTACTAATTTTATGGGGATTCATTTTGGATTGCGAACCCATTTAGGAAATGCAGAAAATATAGAACTGGGAATATTTGTAGGATTATGAAGAAGTTGATCTATATATTACCGATACTATTATTTTTGGCCATTTCGTGTAATGACCCAGATTCATTTGGGTGCTTCAAAAAAGCCGGGGGTCATGCAATTGAGGAAAGACCTATCGGTGCATTTTCAAATGTCATCATTGAAACAGGAGTTGATATTCGTTTTTCAGATGCCCAAACAGAAACAATTTCTATTGAAGGTCCTGAAAATTTATTGCATAAAATAGAAACGAATATTAACAGGGATACACTTTATATAAAAGATAGCAATTCGTGCTCCTGGGTGAGATCTCCGGTCAGGACGATGATCCATTTACCCATCCCCTCTGATGTAAAAATATATTACAGGGGTTATGGTAATATAGAACTTCAAACTATCGAGCCAATAAATACATTTGATCTGCATATCGACGACGGGATGGGCGATATTTACCTGAATTTTGCTACTGTTGGTACAGTATCAGTATACAATAATAGCTTCTCAAATGTACATTTATCCGGAACAGCAGATTCACTTCATTTTCAATACAGAAATAATTTCGGCCAATTTGAAGCATCCGCCCTTGAAAGCAGAAAAGTGAATATGGTCTATGGCGGCAAGAATGATGTCACCATAAACCCAACTGAAAGTATTACCGGTGTAATAACTGGTTTTGGCGATGTTTATTCTATTCAGCGTCCTCCTGTAGTAGACATTGAAGAGATTAGTGGTGGCAAGCTGATTTTTCAGGATTAAAATTCAGCAACCATTCTTGCTATTATCCTTGTCATAGCCGGTTCAGCTTTCTCTGCAGCAGCTATGATTTCTGGTACAGAAACTGGTTGCAGCTTTTCAGGTGTACAAAGATCCGTAATCACTGAAATAGCAAAAACAGGAAGCCCCATATGAACGGCCACAATATTCTCGGGGATCGACGACATACCAACAGCATCTGCTCCAATAATTCTTAAAAACTTATATTCTGCAGGTGTTTCAAGATTAGGACCTTGGACACCAGCGTATACTCCTTTGTGAATTCTAACCTTTTCATCACGCCCATATTCCATGGCTATTTTGATCATATTTTTATCGTATGGCTCATACATATCCGGAAATCTCGGCCCGAGGCTATCTTCATTTTTACCTCTCAAAGGATTTTCAGGGAATAAATTAATGTGGTCTTCAATGATCATCAAATCACTTTTTTCATAATCATTATTTAATCCACCTGCCGCATTACTGATAATTAACTTACTGATGCCAAGTAATTTCATCACTCTTACACCATAAGTAACCTGTTCCATTGAATACCCTTCATAATAATGAAAACGTCCCTGCATGATAACAACAGGCTTATTCTCTATTCTTCCGAATATCAATCGTCCAGAATGGGATTCAACAGTCGAAACAGGAAAATGAGGTATTGATTCGTATGAAATAGTCTGTTTGATATCAACTTTTTCTACTAACTTACCCAAACCGGTACCCAGAATAATACCAAATTCAGGTTTTTCAATGTCCAATTCTTTAATTACTGCAAGAGATTTATTGAGTTGATCGAGTATAGAGTCTGCCACGGGTTTAATTTTTCTGATTTAGTCAATAAGTAAATGGGAGCTTAAGGTTAATTTATTCCATCCTTAAATGCAATCCTTTCTGATAATCTATAATTTTGAATTAAAATAAACTAATCAGCCGTTTTTACGGTATAAATATTAAAACTAATAATATGTCATTAACGCCAACAAAAGATATACCGCTCGGATTCCAGGCTCCGGATTTTAATTTACCAGATACTGTTTCCGGAAAAACTTTCACTATAAATGATCTAAGGGGTGCTAAAGCTACTGTAGTCATGTTCATCTGTAATCACTGTCCATATGTGATTCACATAAGGAAGAAACTTGTTGAAGTTGCTGAAAAATATGAAAATGAGGGTATCAACTTCATTGCGATTAGCTCCAATGATATCACTAATTATCCGGATGATTCACCGGAGAACATGAAGCAATTAGCAAATGCTCTTGAATTTCCTTTCCCTTATTTGTATGATGAAACACAGGAGGTAGCAAAAGCTTATGATGCGGCCTGCACCCCGGATTTTTCTGTTTTTGATGAAAATTTGTTATGCATTTATCGTGGTAGATTTGATGAATCGAGACCAGGAAATGACGTACCTGTCACAGGAAAAGATCTTGTTGAGGTTTTGGAGGCTATTTTGGATGGTGATGACATTCCTGCTGTTCAACACCCAAGTATGGGATGTAATATTAAATGGAAAGAGGGAAATCAACCAGCATAAAATAATTACCGAGAATAAATATTAATTATATCCGTTGTATTGACGATGGATCATGAAGTTTCATTTTTATGAATAATAAGAAAGAGATCTATACAATAATAAGTGGTACTAACAGAAAAGATGCGGTAAGTCCAAAGCTTGCAGCGTATTACCAAACATGCCTTAGTGATAAAGGTATTGAAGCACCAGTGCTTTCACTGGATGATCTTCCTGATGATTTTGTTTTTTCGGCACTATATGAAAATGCCGGAAAACATGAAGTTTTTAATAAGTTCAGAGAACGAATGTTAAATACAACCAAGTTTATATTTATTGTTCCTGAATACAATGGATCATTTCCCGGGGTCCTGAAAGCTTTTATCGATGGAATGGAATATCCTGATACCTTTTCTAATAAGAAATGTGCTTTAGTTGGACTTTCTTCTGGTGTACAGGGTGCAGGCCTGGCTTTGAGTCACCTAACAGATATTTTTAACTATTGTGGTACTCACGTGTTGGCACAAAAGCCAAAGCTTTCATTTATTCATAAGCACTTTGATGGGGAGGAAGTACTTAATGATCTTTACAAGCAACTTATTGACGAGCAAGTAGAAGCATTTCTCGAATTTTAAAAAAGAAATGCCGGAAGCGGAGCACTGAAGCCTTTCCCGGACCAGGGGAACCGCAAAAAATTCCGGCATTCTACCTAACTAACCAAGTCTTAATGGTTAGAAAAAAAATACCGGCCCGCAAAGATTTGTAAGCCATCATTCTGCAAAAAGTGTGGCCGGTATTTACCACCTAACTAACCGTAAATAAAAAATAATTTTGTAGTCATAGATTTTAAAAAAAGAACACAGACCTTCGTCAAAAAAAATAAGGCTATGGAAAAAATAAATATCAATCTCGACGCAAAAGTGGCGGCCCATGTTCTTTCTACACCACCATAACTACATATTATTTTTAGCTCCGGACGTATTCCGGAACCATGAATGATTATATATTCGCGACCATCGGGAATTAATCTACATTGTCATGCAGATACTTGTTGTTCCCAAGGATCTCATTATCATCGTTTAAATTATACTTACTCATGTTTCGCTCTGAAGAATGCTGAGATTCTTTCAAGTCAACTTTTTTCCTCAAATAAGCTGGCACCTTGAATTTCTCCTTGTATTCCTCATCCTTTTTTTCAGGAGTACTGTTATAATTATTTAGTTTTTGCTTTCGCTCCATTGCCTGTTCCTGAAGCTTTTGCTTTTTCATTTCGATCTCACTGAATACGAATGTCCTTTTAACTTCTCCACTGTCATTCTTTTCAGTAGATTCTTCTTTGTTAGTAACTTCCTCATCATCAACAACCTCAAAATCATCATCCAGGTCGAAGAGGTTGTTGGCATTTTCCTCTTCTTCCTGATCTCTTGCAATGAATTGACTTGATTGGGACGGGCCGTCATCAAGCGTTTCATTCTTTGATGATTTTGAATCGCTGTTTTCTCCGAATAACTTAATTTGCCTGTTTGATTCTAAGTCGAAGACCTTCTTCGAGTTTGTTGATTCGACATTTTCCTTGATCGTACTTGGAGCATCAAATCCTGTCGCGATTAAAGTCACTCTCAATGCTGTACCAAGATCAGGGTCAATACCATGACCAAAGATCACCTCTGCTTCGTCTCCAGCTACTTCCTGGATGTATTCAGTGATTTCAGTCAATTCATCCATTTGCAGCTCAGCTTCTTCACCGGAGATGATCGAAAGAAGAATTTTTTCTGCACCGTGGATGTCACGGTTATTTAATAAAGGAGAGCTTATTGCTAGTTCCGCAGCCTTCAGAGCCCTGTTTTCACCTTCAGTCTGGGCTGATCCCATTACCGCAGCACCACTGTTTTTCATTACTGTATTTACATCCTGAAAGTCGACGTTGACATATCCCGGAACAGTAATTATTTCTGCAATACCTTTAGCAGCAGTGGTCAAAACATTGTCTGCCCGACCAAATGCTTCCCTGATGGCCAGATTACCAAATATCTCTCTCAGTTTATCATTAAGAATGACGATAACTGTATCGCAGCATTCTTTTAAATCTTTTATTCCTGCTTCTGCAGCAGCCATTTTCTTTTTGCCTTCGAAACCAAAAGGTGCAGTGACAATACCCACAGTCAGGATATCCATGTCTTTTGCTATTCTGGCAATTTGTGGAGCTGCTCCGGTTCCTGTTCCACCACCCATTCCGGCAGTGACAAAAACCATTTTAGTTCCATCGCCAAGAAGTTCTCTGATTTCTTCCTTGCTTTCGATTGCGGCGTTTTTTCCGATCTCAGGATTAGCTCCAGCTCCCAGCCCTTCAGTCAGGTGAGTCCCGATTTGAAGCCTGTAGGGTACCGGACTGGCTTTTAACGCCTGTGAATCTGTATTTACGACGACAAATTCAACATCTTTAATTCCCTGGTTATACATGTGGTTAACAGCATTGCTACCACCTCCCCCAACACCAATCACTTTAATGATCGATTTTTGATGCTCGGGGATATCAAAAGTAAATCCGTTGTCTGACATAATTTCTACGGTTTTAATTGTGGTTATAGTGCCGTCCGGCGTGACCCGGGACGGTTAGTTAGTTCTTTAAATAATTAATAATTAGTGTTATCGATATCATCGATCAGTAACCCTTTGGTCTTGTTGATGATCTTTTTGAAAAAATCACCTCCATTCGGTTTACTGGTGTTCTCATTTCCTGCTTCACGGTTGGCTGGATATGCTTTATATCGTTCTTCACGCTCGTCCAGCGATCTGAATCCGGTCAGTACCAATCCGACACCCGTTGCATACATCGGGCTCTTCACAATATTAATTTTGCTTTTGCCAAGGTGTTCGTTCGGGAATCCGACGCGCACATCCTTGCCAGTCATATATTCGAACAATTGTTTTATACCCAGTAATTGTGATCCACCACCGGTGACCACCAACCCGGCTGCAAGCTTATCATCGTATCCTGAAGCGATAATCTCGCTATGTACATATTCGATAATCTCTTCCATTCTGGCTTCAATAATGAAAGCAAGATTTTTAATCGAGATCTCTTTTGGAGGCCTGTTTCTGAGGCCAGGTATACTAATGATCTCGTTAGGACTTGCCTCCTCAGCGATTGCCCGACCAAATTTGGTCTTTAGCAATTCAGCTTGATTTTGCATTACGCTACACCCCTGCTTTATATCAGAAGTGATTATATCTCCACCAAATGGAACCACGGCGGTATGTCTTATTATGTTATCATGGAAAATTGCAATATCAGTAGTACCACCTCCGATATCAATAAGGCAAACACCAGCCTCTTTTTCTTCATCGCTAAGTGCTGACAAGCTGGATGCAAGCGGCTCCAGTATCAGGTTTTCAACCTCAAGCCCGGCTCTTTTTACACACTTATGAATATTTTTAATGTCGTTAGTCTTAGCTGTGATCACATGGAAATTAGCCTCGAGTTTAGTCCCGGCCATTCCTACAGGATCAAGGATCCCCTCTTCGTAATCAACCATATAATCCTGGGGCATTACGTGAATAATCTCACTTCCTGCAGGCATCATTATACGATAGATCTCGTTGGTCAGACGGTTTACATCCTCAACTTTGATCTCATCATCATCAGAAATTCTCGTGATGCTGTGATGGTGCATCGAGCTTCTGATATGCTGACCTGCAATTCCAACATTCACAACATTGATATCAATGCCAGACTGCTCTTCAGCTTCTCTTATTGCCTTTTGAATAGCAGCAACTGTCTTATCAATATTATTAACTACGCCTCTTACTACGCCATCAGAAACGGCCTGTCCCATTCCGAGAACGTCGAGTTTCCCATGTTGATTTTTCTTTCCTACAATGGCTGCGATCTTGGTGGTTCCAATATCCAAGCCTACAACTATTTTTTCGTAATCCATGATACTGTATAATTTATGGTGGTGTCTGTTTTTTTATTCACAAATAATTTGATCTTCATAAGCCAGGTTAACCCTGTCATAATGATTCCATCCTTTTCGGGGTAGAATCTCACTATAGAATACTTCCAGCTTTTTTAATTTTTTATCCAGATCAACTGGTTTACCCAATTCGATCCGCTGCTTACCTACCTGCTGGTAAAGAATAACATTGCCTTTCTTATCTATATCGATCTGGGCTATCTGAGCTTTTAAAAACTCATCCTCCTCTATCTTTTTGATAAGGTTCATTATCGGATTACCAGGTTGTTCGGTAAGTTTTCCGGTAATTATACTCTTTACATAATCGCCTGTTATGATCATCATTCTTGGTGTATATCGATCCGAAATCGGAATGATCCTACCATCAATACCTATATAAGCGTCTGCTGCCATATTCTGAACTAACCTTGCTACCGGCTTTACCAATTCGGCTTCGACAACGAGGTTCCCTCCAAGTCCACGAAATACTTCTGCAGATTTAATGTATTGTTGCTTCAGGATCTTAATTTCAAGATCTTTAAGGTTGATATTTTCAAAGCTATTTCCTGATAAAGGCACTCCATTGTATGTCAGAGCCGATACCACATCCTCTTCATTGATGAAATAATTATCCTCAATACCATTTAACCTGACATTAATTTCTGAGCAGGTCCGGGTATTGTACCTGTTTCCGGCAAACCCAGCCACAGCTACAAAGACTACTACCAGAATAGCTATCTTCACAGGTGTTTTAATCGATATTTTATTTAAAAATTTCTTCACGATGCTTCAAGCATATTTTTAATTCTTACTACTTCTCTGTCTATGTCTCCCGCTCCTACAGTTAATAGTAACTCAGGTTCCCGGGCTTTCAATAAGGCAATCAAATCTTCTCTGTCGATTACTACCTTATTGATGTTTTTCATTTTATTCAGAATCAAATCAGAATCAACTCCTTCAATAGGTTCTTCCCTTGCCGGATATATCGGCATCAATATCACATCATCAGCCTTATCCAGTGACTCAGCAAAACCATCTGCAAAATCTCTTGTCCTCGAATACAAATGAGGTTGAAAAATCACTGTCATTTTCTTTTCAGGATATAATTTCCTGACAGAATCAATGAGTGATGTTATTTCAGTCGGGTGATGAGCATAATCATCGATGTAAATGGTCTGATCTGTAATACAGATATATTCAAATCTCCTTTTAACACCCTTATAGCTTTCCAGACCACTAAAAAGATCTTCTCTTTCCAATCCATTATCCAGTGCAATCGCTGATGCTGCTATAGCATTTAGCACATTGTGAAATCCGGGTTGATGAAGAACCAGTCCTCCGAAAAACAAATTTTCAGTTTCGTAGGACATGTCAAAAACAAAAGCATTCTCTTCAACTCTTATGTTAGAGGCTTTTACATCCCCTTCATCAATTCCATAGCTAATTCCTTTCAGTCCTCTTTCTTCAATTAAACCTGATAATTGGTCTGAAAGTGAATTGTGGTAATAGATCTTTTGACCTTTAGGAATCAATTCAATGAATTCCTTAAATGATTTAACCAACTCCTCATGCTCACCATAGATATCCAGGTGATCTGCATCCATATTAGTAATGATTGCTGAAGTTGGATTCAATCGTAAAAATGTCCTGTCAAATTCATCAGCCTCAACCACGATTATTGGTTCTTCATCCTTGCGATTAAGCAATAAATTGGAATTATAGTTTGTTGCAATACCTCCCAGCAACCCTTCCATATTCATATCAGCCTGATATAAAAGATGAGCCAGCATAATACTCGTGGTAGTCTTCCCGTGTGTCCCGGCCACCGCTAAAGTTTTATGATCCTTAGTGATCATTCCAAGTACTTCTGATCTCTTATAAATTGTAAACCCACTGGTTTTGAAAAAATCAAACTCATCGTGATGCTCAGGAATCGCAGGTGTATAAATAACCAGCGTGGCTTCAGGATCTCTGAACTTAGCCGGTATATAATTCGGATTATCCTCAAAATGTATTTCCATTCCTTCAGCAGACAATTTGTCTGTGAGATTTGAGGAAGTACGATCATAGCCGGCTACTGCCTTGTCTCTATCGACAAACCAGCGAGCCAGGGCACTCATTCCGATGCCTCCGATCCCAAGGAAATACACGTTATCGTAATCCGTTATTTTCACTTATATAATTCTTCTAATTCGTTTACTATATCTTTTGTCGCATTTGGAAGAGCCATCTTTTTAATAGCACTTGCTAATGCTGATTTTTTATTTTCATCGGTGATCACTTTTTTAACCATGTCACCTAACTTTTCACCTTGCTCTGAATCCTTCAGACAAATTGCTGCTCCGTTTTCTTCTAAAGCCTGTGCATTTTTTGTTTGATGGTCTTCGGCAACATGAGGTGAAGGAATAAATATTACCGGTCGGCCTACCAGGCATAATTCAGAGACTGAAAGAGCTCCTGCACGACTCACCACCAGGTCAGCTAAAGCATACGCCTTATTCATTTCCTTAATAAAAGGTGTAACCTTCACCATTGATTTATCTAATCCTAAAATCTTATCTATCCTGTGTTGCATCTCCTCATGATAGAATTTGCCACACTGCCAAAAGACCTGGATACCATCACGTGTCCATTTCTTTAGATTTTTAAGAACTCCTTCGTTGATGCTCCTTGCACCCAGGCTTCCTCCCAAAATCAACAATATTGGCTTGTTACTGTCGAATCCAAAATGCTCAGCAGCTTCAGCTTTACCTGGCATATTTTCAGCGATCTCCGATCTCACCGGATTACCCGTTAGTTTGATCTTATGGGGAGGGAAAAACCTTCCCATATTTTTATATGCAACACAAATAACATCCACACTTTTTGCCAGCCACTTATTCGTGAGACCTGCAAAGCTATTTTGCTCCTGGATCAACGTTGGTATTTTTCTTTTAGCCGCAACATAAAGCAATGGACCGGCTGCATAGCCTCCAACACCTACAGCTGCGTCTGGCTTAAATGCTTTAATAATTCTGCGAGCATCGATCAGACTCTTCATCAGTTTCACCGGAAACAGAAGGTTTCTGACAGAAGCCTTTCTTTGAATACCACTAATCCACAGACCTTTAATCTCAAATCCGGCTTCAGGCACCTTTTGCATCTCCATTTTACCCTTTGCGCCGACAAAGAGAATCTTTGCATCTTCATGACGCTTTTTGATCTCCTGTGCGATGGCAATAGCAGGATAAATATGTCCTCCGGTGCCTCCTCCGCTGATGATTATTCGATATGGTCTTTTATTACTCATTAAGCTGCTTTAGCAAAATTATTTCCTTGTTTAACTTTTCCTTCGTTGAGTGCCACTTGCGGACCACGACTCACACTTAGCATGATTCCAAATGCCAGTCCGGTAAATAACAAACTCGTTCCCCCCATACTTACAAAAGGTAGTGGTAAACCAGTTACAGGACCGAGGCCAACTGCAACTCCCATGTTCACCATAGCTTGTAATACCAGGGAAAAGGAAATTCCGGCACTCAATAATCCCTCGTATGCCTTTTCACTATTCGACACCATCCGCATACCTCTCACAAGAAGCACCAGGTACAGTATCAATACTGCAACTCCGCCAATCACACCATATTCTTCCAGGATGATTGCATAGATAAAGTCCGCATAAGCAGAAGGTAGAAAATTTCTTCCGTCACTCTTTCCAGGGCCTTTACCAATTGTTCCCCCGGAAGCAATAGCAAGTTTGGCGTGTTTTTCCTGGTAACCGATATGGTCATCATCTAAAAATGCCTCAACCCTGCTAATTACTGTTTCACCACGCTGACCAACAGTAAAAGCGGCTGTACCGGCAATTGCACCAATTAGAACAAGCATAGCCAGATATTTTACCGGAACTCTTCCGATAAACATCAAAAGCATGCAGGTCAGAAAAAGAAGAATTGCTGTACTCATATTTGTCATTGCGATCAAACTGCATACAATAAAGATCCAGATCAATATTGGTAGCAAAGTGACTTTTACATTCTCAATTTTTTGTTGTCTCTTACTCAGCATCGATGCTAATGCCACAATCAATGCCACTTTAGCAAGATCTGATGGCTGAAAAGACTGATTGATCAATGGAATGGTAATCCATCTACTGGCATCGTTGATCGTGTTACCAAAAAGCCATGCATAAAGCAGCAAAGGAACACTGATCCATAGCGCAAGCTTTGATAAAAGACTGAAATATCTGAAATCAACTTTATGCGCCAGGTATGCGGTGAAAAATGACAGAAATACCAGGATAGTATGCCTGATCAGATAATATTCAGTATTACCGAAGTGATTTCTGTGAGCAAGCGTACTCGTGGCAGAATAAACCACGAAGATACTGATCAGTCCCAGGGCGAACATTACACCCCAGATTACCGGATCACCCTTAAGGTTTTCCTGAGTCCACAATCTGATCTTTTCAGTCATCACTCACCTCCTCTTTTAAATTATTTATCGCTTCAATAAATTGGTTCCCCCTGTCCTCATAATTCTTAAACAGGTCAAAACTTGCACAGGCCGGAGAAAGCAATACGATATCTCCGGGTCTTGCCTCTGCATAAGCTACTGCCATTGCTTTTTTAAGCGATCCTGTATCAAATGTTCTGACATGGTCACCAAAAGCATCGACTAATTTTTTATTATCAGTACCCATACAAATCAGGGCTTTGACCTTTTCCTTTACCAGTGGAAGAATCATTTCGTAATCGTTTCCTTTGTCGACTCCTCCTGCGATCCAGATAATCGGATTATCAAAACTTTTCAATGCGTAGTAAACAGCTTCCACATTTGTAGCCTTACTATCATTTACATAGGAAGCACCATTAATCTCTGTTATCAGTTGAAGCCTGTGTGGAGCATTTTCAAAAGAATCCAGTCCTTTTCTTATATCAGTTTCAGATACTCCGGATTTAATTGCTGCGGCAATCGCTGCCCCGGCATTGATCATATTATGAGGACCTTTAACTGGTAGATCATCACTTTTTACTGTGAAATTTCTTTTATCCAGATTGAAATTGATTTCATTTTCTCTGACATCAATATTTATGTCAGTGTCATTTGCACCCAGGGTTATGAGGTTTACTTTTTCTTTAACTTCTTTTACACCCTTAGCTGTATATTCGTCGGATATGTTAGCTATGAAATGGTCATTTTTATCCATGTTAGCTACGATCCTCATTTTAGAAGAGAGATATAGCTCCATGCTATTATCATATCTATCCAAATGATCAGGAGTTACATTTAAAAGCACAGCAATTTTTGGCTTAAACTCTACAATGTCATCAAGTTGAAAACTACTGACTTCAATTACATATCCGTCGTATTTTTCATTTTCGATTACCGCTTCTGCAAAACTCTTTCCTACATTACCGGTAAGCGCATAATTAAGCCCACCGGATTTCACAAGGTGATGAGTAAGTAAGGTAGTTGTAGTCTTACCATTCGTACCTGTAATTCCGATTATCGGTTTATTAGTAAATCTTGCTCCCCATTCGATCTCTCCTATTACAGGAATATTATTCTTTTTACACCATTTAATTGGATCAGCCTGAGGTGGAATACCTGGTGATTTTACCATTAGCACGGCTCCCACCCATTTAGAATAATCATGACCTCCTTCTTCATAATGTATATTGGCTTTATCGAGCTTTGCCTTATATTTTGAGGCAATAGCTCCACTGTCGGAAAGGTACACCTCAAAGCCTTTGCTATCAGCAAGCAAAGCTGCACCTGTACCGCTTTCTCCAGCGCCTAATATGATTATTCTGTCAGCCATTAATTTTTATTATCTCAGTTTGAGGGTAGCCAGCGATATGATCGCTAAAAGGATACCCACGATCCAAAATCTTGTTACTATTTTAGGTTCTGCGTAATTTTTCTTTTGATAATGATGATGGAGTGGTGACATCAAAAATATCCTTCTCCCCTCACCATATTTTTTCCTTGTATATTTGAAATAGCTTACCTGAAGAATTACCGATAAATTTTCTATTAGAAATACACCACATAAAACTGGTATTAACCATTCCTTTCTTATTGCAAGTGCTAGTACAGCTATGATCCCACCAAGTGATAAACTTCCTGTGTCTCCCATAAAAACTTGTGCGGGATAAGCGTTATACCATAAGAAACCGATACATGCTCCTACAAAAGCAGCACAAAAGATTACTAGTTCACTAGACATCGGTATGTACATGATATTCAGATATTGACTGAATACAGCATTACCAGATACATAGGCTAATATTGCCAGTGTAAGTCCGACGATCGCAGAAGTACCTGCAGCCAGCCCATCGATTCCATCGGTTATGTTTACTCCATTAGAAACAGCAGTAACAATAAATACTACTATCAAAGTATAGATCAACCAGGTAAAGTCTTCGGTTAAACCTATCGCTTCAGTTAATTCTGTATAATCAAAGTCATTATTCTTTAAAAAATAGAAAGTGGTCTTCATTGATTTTACATCCTCATATTCAGGAGTAGCCTCAACTACCTCTATCTGATCTTTTTGCTCAGCTTTTTCGAATTGTCTGATCACTACATCTTCATGGAAATAAAGGGTTAGCCCAACTATTAATCCAAGAGAGATCTGCCCGATCATTTTGAACTTACCTCTTAGACCTTCCTTATTTTTCTTAAAGACCTTGATATAATCATCCAGAAAACCTATTGATCCGATTACAACAGTTGTTACTAATAAAAGTATGATGTAAATATTATCTGGCTTTGCAAACAAGATCACCGGTAGAAGTATTGCAGCAACTATAATAACACCTCCCATTGTAGGAGTTCCTGCTTTTTGAAGCTGACCTTCTAAACCAAGGTCTCTGACTGTCTCACCAACCTGTTTTTTCTGTAGCCATAAGATTATCTTCTTACCAAAAAGTATTGTTATCAATAATGATAATAATGCTGCCATACCCGCACGGAATGAAATATACTGGAACACTCCTGCTCCGAGCATGTCAAATTGTTGGTCTAAATAATCAAATAGGTAATACAGCATTATATTCAGTCATTCATTAATTCAAACATATCTTTCAATACAGCACGATCATCAAAATCGTGTTTAACCCCTTCAATTTCCTGATAGGTTTCGTGTCCTTTTCCTGCGATAAGGATGATGTCTCCTGGTTCGGCAAAATTCACCGCCAAACGAATCGCTTCTTTCCTGTCCGGCAGGCTTACCTTCTTTTTTACTTGTGTTGGCCCAAGGCCTTTTTCCATATCCTTGATGATCTCCATCGGATCCTCGAATCTTGGGTTATCACTGGTTAAAATCACCCGGTCGCTAAATCGTGCAGCGATTGAGGCCATTTCAGGTCTCTTAGAAGTATCTCTGTTACCTCCTGCACCTACAACGGTGATCACCTGCTCATTACCAGTTCTCAGGTCTGCGATAGTTTCCAATACATTTTCCAGGGCATCCGGAGTATGTGCATAATCAACGATCCCTGTAATTCCCTTTGGTGAGATCACCAGTTCGAATCTTCCAGGGGCGCCATTGAGTTCCGACATAGCCGAAAGAACCTCAGTAGGATCCTCGTCCAAAAGAACTGCCACTCCAAAGACTGCTAATAAATTATAAGCATTGAATTTACCGATCAGCTTAAACCAAACATGCTGATCGTGCATTTGCAATTCCATACCCTGTAAAGTATTACTGATCATTTTTGCCTTAAAATCAGCAAGCTGTCGCAGTCCATAGGTATTTACTGAAGAGCGAGTGTTCTGAACCATCACTCTTCCTCTTTTGTCATCAATATTTACAAGGGAGAAAGCATCTTGCTTTAACCCGTCAAAAAGCAATTTTTTAGCTTCGATATACGAATCGAAAGTTTTATGGTAGTCCAGGTGATCATGGCTGATATTGGTGAATACCCCACCGGCAAAATCAACTCCTGCTACCCTGTGCTGCACAAGCGCATGAGAACTGACTTCCATAAAAGCAAAGGAACATCCATTGGCGACCATATCTGCTAATAGCTTATTTAATCTGATCGCATCGGGAGTTGTGTGTGTTGATGGGATTATCTTATCATCGATCCGGTTCTCCACAGTAGAAATCAACCCACTCTTATGTCCCAGAGATTGAAACAACCTGTATAACATGGTTGCAACGGTAGTTTTACCATTCGTTCCGGTTATACCAACTAGTTTCAACCTGGCAGACGGATTGCCGTAAAAATTAGAGGCCATTGTGCCTAAGGCAACAGCGGTGTTCTCTACGGCAACGTAGGTGATGTTATCAAAAAGTTTATCTGGCAATGTTTCACAAACAATAGCTTTTGCACCTTTTTCTACCGCATTGTCTATGTAATCATGCCCATCTGCCACAGTTCCTTTAATCGCGACAAAGCAACTGTCAGGTTTCACTGCCCTGGAATCGATCTCCAGTGCACTGACAGACATGGCAGTTTCGCCTTTTACCTGCCTGATAGAAACTTTATATAATATGTCGCTTAATTTATTCACTATATATTATTCTAATGTTAGTGTTACATAACTGCCACGGATCAATCTCGATCCTGGCAACTGTGATTGTTTAGCTACCCTACCCTTACCGGAAACTTCAACTCGAACTCCTTTATTTTCTAAAAGAAAAAGAGCATCTCTACCTGTCATTCCTCTCAAGTCAGGCATCAATCCTTCAGATTGTGACTTCTCATTCCATTTTATACTTGTACCATCAATTGATGCCTTCACCCATTCTGCAGGCTCACTCAAATGATTACTGATTCCAAGCTTATTGCAGATAAGATTCAGATCGTCATATTTACCCGATTGAATGACCGGGAAAATTCCTTTCTCCACTGCAAACTTTGATGGAAGTGGCTGATGAAGATTCAGATCGAGAGAAAAAATCTTATCAGCGATCTCCTTAAATACCGGGGCCGCTACATCACTACCGTACTGGAAATATCCTTTTGGGCTATCAATGACCACTATACATGAATATTTGGGCTGTTTTGCAGGGAAATAACCGGCAAAACTGGTATAGTAGCTTTTTGTATATCGTCCGTTTTTAACTTTCTGAGCAGTTCCTGTTTTACCAGCTATGTTATAATCAGTTCCTTTAATATTCATCGCCGTACCTCGTTCAACTACCCCTTCAAGTGCCTTTCGTACTTTTCTAAGTGTCTCTTTTCTTGATATCTGATCTCTGATTACCCTCGTATCATAATGCTCGATAACATCATCAGCTTTTCTGATACTTTTAACTATGATAGGAGCCACCATCTTTCCTTCGTTGGCAATTGCATTGTAAAAAGTCAGCATATGCAATGGCGACATTCTCAATTCATATCCGATAGACATCCAGGGAAGAGTAGTACCATACCAATCAGAAGCGTTCGGATCCTTGAAGTAAGGTTTTCCTTCACCGACCATTTGAAAGTTAAGAGGCTCAGAAAGACCAAAAGATCTCACATACTCCATGAATCGCTGAGGCTTAGTGTTAAAACTCTGATCAACCCATCTCGAAATGGCGATATTCGAAGACTTTTCTATCGCCTCCTTAAGAGTAACAGTACCATAACCTCCTGGTTTGTGATCACGCATTGTGCGATCATAAAATTTAAACTCTCCTTTACCGGTATAAATAGTGTCTGAAAGCTCAAGTCCTGTTTCTTCCATTAATGCAATGGCGGAAGCTATCTTAAAAGTAGATCCAGGCTCTACAGAACTGGCTACAGCATAATTGTAACGCTCACGGTATTTCCCGGCAGAATTTTTACTGAGATTAGCGATTGCTTTAATCTCACCGGTTGCCACCTCCATCACGACAACACATCCGTAATTAGCATCGTGTTTCTGAAGATGTTTACGCAACGACGACTCTGCTACATCCTGTAAGTTGATGTCTATGGTAGTTTGAATATCAAAACCATCGATTGCCTTTACTTCATTGCCATCATAAATCTGCTTAAGGTTTCCGTTTCCAACTTTTTGAAACACAGCACGGCCATTCTGACCGGCCAGATTATTATTAAAGCTAAACTCGAGACCTACAACTCCTTTTTTCTCACTGTTAGTAAAACCAACAGTTCGGGCTGCAAGCTGTCGGAAAGGTTTATATCTGCGATTTTCTTTTTCAAAAATTACCCCGCCTTTCATCTGACCTTTTCTAAAAATTGGCCATGACTCAAGCTCCTTCTTCTCCCTGTAATTGATGTATCTTTTTCCCAGAACAATGTATCGGTCTCCTTTGGCACGGGCCTGCTTGATCAATCTTTTGTAGGATGCTTTATTTCTGTCTCCAAAATGAGCTGCAAGCATCATGGAAAGTGAATCCACTCCGTAGTTAAACACCTCATCATCGCAAACAGTAGCATCAAATGCCACACGATAAAAAGGCAAAGAGGTCGCAAGTAAAGACCCATCATCGGAATAGATATTACCCCGGACGGCATTTACCTCCTTGTCGCGAAAACCAATACTTTCTGCCATTTCCACCCACTTATCGCCTTCGATATACTTGATCTCGATGATCTTATAAATAATGGCCAGGGCAAAAACGAACATAATAATAAAGGCAATTCTGACCCTCAGTACTATGGAACGTTTTATATTCATTTTTCCGTCAACTCAATTTTATACGGCGGTTCATCACTTTCTTTTAACTTCAGGGCTTTGACCCTTTTTGCTACCTCAGACTGCTTACTTTGAATTTTGTATTCAGCCTGGGAAGTTTGGAAGTCAGCCCGTAAATCTTCTACCTCTTGCTCAAGACGGTTGATCTTGAGAATGGTCTTATCTACATAATGAGTGTGCCCGATGTAAAAGATGCATATCGCAGTGTAAAACAATATGTAGGGTAAAAACTTGACAGGCAGTCCGTCTCGAAAGACTGTCTCAAAGCTGACCACCTGCTCAAAACGGGAAAAAAAACCCTGTTTTTAGCAGCCTTGTTGCTTTGACTTTTTACCTTGTTTTTGTTTTCACTCATCTTTTAGTCGTTCACCAATCCTCAATTTTGCACTTCTTGCGCGACTGTTTACAGCCACTTCTTCTTCAGACGCTATGATGGGTTTTCGATTTACCGGCTCGAAAGGACGAATCAGATTTCCGTAGAAGTCTTTTTCAGGTTGCCCCTGAAAATTGCCTTTAGCAATGAAGTTTTTTACCAGTCTGTCTTCCAGGGAGTGATATGACATCACTACCAGACGACCTCCCGGCCTGATCACTTCTGCTGTTTGCATAAGAAAATCTTCCAGGGCTTTCATTTCGTCATTAACTTCAATGCGAAGCGCCTGAAACACCTGGGCCAGGTATTTATTCTCCTTACCCCGTGGTGTACATTTCTTCAAAACTTCCTTTAATTCAGTAACGGTTTGAATTCGTTGATTTATTCGATGTGATACGATCGTTGCTGCGGCGGTACGGGCATTTTTTAATTCCCCGTAAATACCCAGAATACGATGTAGTTGACTTTCAGAGTAGGTATTGACAATTTCTTCGGCTGTTAGGTTAGTGTTCTGGTCCATCCGCATGTCAAGCCGGGCCTCATATCTTGTAGAGAAGCCTCTCTCCGGTACATCAATCTGATGGGATGAAATTCCCAGGTCAGCGAGAACTCCATCAACCTTATTGATACCGTACAGCTTTAAATACTTTTTTAAATACCTGAAATTACTCTGAATAAACTCAAAATTAGGCGAATCAATTTGGTCAGCGTTCGCCTTTGCATCAACATCCTGATCGAATGCAAACAGTTTACCCTCCGATAAATACTTTAAAATAGGTTTTGAATGACCGCCCCCACCGAAGGTTACATCAACGTAAATTCCTTCTGGTTTTATGGCCAGACCTTCAAGACACTCTTCAAGCATTACCGGCTTATGGTACATCATAGCTTTCAAAGAACATTAGTTCGAGTCCAGATACTTTTCTGCCAATGCAGAAAACTCTTTCTGGTCGTCGATCAAATAATTATTATATATATCCGGGTTCCACAATTCGATCTTGTTTCCCACCCCCACTAATACTGCCTCACGATCGAGTTCTGCGAAACTCATCATTGGCTTTGGAATCAGGATCCGGCCTGAACTATCTAATTCTACAACCGAATTTCCCCTGAAAAAATTGCGCTGCAATTTTCTGTGTTCCTCATTAAATTCATTTAACCCGGCAATTTTCTGGTAGATCTTTTTCCACTCAGTCATCGGGTATAATATCAAACATTGTTCAAAACCTCTTCTCAATACAAGCTCACCCCCATTCGATTCTGGGAGACCGGACTTCAGCTTCGAAGGCAGCGTAAGCCGCCCCTTGGCATCCAGTTTAATTTCATATTCACTTGTAAAAAAGGCCATTTAAACGCGCGCTAATTATTTATTCCTTTTCAATTCACAAATGTAGAGTAAAGTCTGACAATTTCCACCACTTCACCCCACTTTTTACCACCTAATATAAAATTCTTATTAATTAGTACCAAACAAAAGGTATTAAAACTTTTATAATCAAGGAGTTAAATAAATTATAACAACACATAAATAATTGAATTACAATTAGTTATACTGATTAAAATAAAATAGATAAGCGAAAGTGGGGAAAGGTGGGAGAAAATTCCGTAAAACCTATGACCTTCGGCATATTATTAGTCAAAATGACGACAGTTTGATAAAAAAAATTATCTTTGAATTGCTTAAAATCGTTAATTACGGCTAAAAAAGAATATTTATGAGCTTAAAGACCCTTTCTGAATTCGTATTGATAATAATATTCTCAGCATTGGTGGGAGGATGTGGAAAAAAATCGGAAAAAACTGAAAATAATTATGAGATTGCAACTGGCAGGTACAGAGCTGAAATGAATATGGATGGACAGATCCTTCCATTTACTATTGATCTCAGCAAAGTGGGAGATGAAAAATATCTTATGACTTTTGTCAACGGAGAAGAACGCATGCCCTCTGATACGTTTTCTTTATCAGGTGATTCAGCAATAATATCTTTAAGTATTTTTGATAGTGCTTTCGAGGTTGAATTTAAAGAAGAAAGCTTCTCAGGAGAATTTGTTAAATATTACCGAAAGAATGATTATCGAATTCCTGTCACTGCTCAGATATCTGATAATCCGGAATTTTCTGTCTCTGATACTTCACCAGCAGACATCGAGGAAAGATATGCTGTTACATTTGTAACCAATGATGGTGATACGACAGAAGCTGTGGGTGAGTTCACTCAAAATGGAACTGATGTAAAAGGAACTTTTTTAACTCCAACGGGCGATTACAGGTATCTGACCGGAGTAGTTGATGGTGACAGCCTTAAATTGAGTACGTTTGACGGTGATCATGCATTTTTATTCACAGCCAAAATTGAAGATAACGGACAATTAAATGGTAGTTTTTGGTCTGGAATCCACTGGTATGAAGACTGGACTGCAGTACCCGATCCCGATGCATCTTTACCTGATCCTTCTCAAATGACTTACATGAAAGAAGGATATGATTCTTTTAATTTTGAATTCCCCGACCTGGATAAAAATATGGTCAGCCTAAACGATGAAAGATTCGAAGACAAGGTAGTTATTATCCAGTTACTTGGTAGTTGGTGCCCTAATTGCATGGATGAAACGCGCTTCCTTGCAGATTGGTATAAGAAAAACCAGGATTTACCGGTTGAGATCGTAGGATTGGCGTATGAAAAGAAGGATGACTTTGAATATGCCGCAAAAAGAGTATCCAAAATGAAAGAGAGACTGGGAGTTGACTATCCCGTTCTGATTGCTGGCAATGCAGATAAAGAAAGAGCCGCAGAAACATTACCGATGCTAAACAGAGTGATTGCTTTTCCTACGACGATCGTTTTGGATAAAGACCAGGAGATAAGATATATTCACACCGGATTTAGTGGACCCGGAACTGGAGATCATTACATCAGGTTTACAGAACACTTTAAGGAACTGATCGAAAAATTAGCGAGAGAAAAAGTCTGATTTGATAAAAAAAAGGAGAAGCTTGATTTGCTTCTCCTTTTCTATTCATCAACGTTAAACAACCTGAACCTTTAAATAGTATTTCACTCTTTTACTGCCATTTTCGTTCCCTTTAAATTTTCTTTTTCAAAATAATAATCTGCAAATTTATCCTCATAAATTCGTTCTTTTTCAGATCGAATAAAATCAAGAAATGCAGAAGATGCCGGGGAGAATTTCTTTCCTTTTAACCAAACCAGGTACCAGGTATTTACCAGCGGATAACCTTTTACCGGTAGTATTTTTAATTCTTCATTCTTTAATTCCAGTCGCATTGAATACGCTGAAATTACTGAAACTCCTAATCCTGCCATAATTGCCTGTTTTACAGCCTCATTAGTGGTGAGCTCCAGCATTACTTTAGGATTTATTTTATTCTCAGCGATATATTTTTCCAGCATGGTCCGGGTTCCGGAACCCTCCTCCCTGAAAATAAAAGGTATTTCTTCAAGATCCTGAGGTTCATAAAACTTCTTCTCGGGGATATTGGAATTAGTTCCCGAAACAACATATAGTGGATTTGGCATAATTTCTTCATATTCTATACCTTCAAGATCCGGAAGGATAGAAACCACCGCAAAATCCACATCGTTAGATTGAAGAGATGAAAGAACTTTTCGCCTGTTACTTACATCGACAAATAATTTAACTTCTTCATATTTTTCATGATACTCACTGATAAAGTGAGGCATAAAATACTTCCCTGTTGATACCACAGCTAACTTGAGCTTACCTGCAGTGACCCCACGAAGAGCCGACATTTTCGTTTGTATTTCATCGACATTGCCCAATATCTCCTTCGCCAGAGTAGCTAATTCCTCGCCGGCATCTGTAATATGTATCTTTCTTCCAATTACCTCGGTTAATGGGACGTCAAACTGATCTTGTAGATGTTTTAATTGAATACTGACTGCTGGCTGGGTCATAAATAATGATTCCGCTGCCTTTGTTACGCTCTGATGCTCGGTTACTGCAGCAAAAACTCTTAACTGGTGCAATGTGAAGTTCATCTGATTATTTATGTTTATTACTGTTTACATTTCTTTTAACTTATTATATAAAATTTTGTTTATGATTATCTTGACTTTTTATAGTGAATTGTAATGTTTCGGATAAAACTTATTTATGTAACAGATGTCTAAATGCTTATCTTTGATAAAAATGATTGAGCCATGATTAGATTTTTTTCTTTTTTTACACTAGTATTTTTATTTTTTCAGGTCAATACTTTTTCTCAAGACATTGTATCTCAACAATATCTAAAAGTCAAAGAAGGTGAAACGAGAAATTTTGTTGAGTACCTTGAAGAGGTTTGGGAAAAGCAACACAAAGTAGCTTTAAAAAGAGGTTTTATAACCGGATACGAAGTCCAAAAAGTACTGGATAGCGACAGGTATGATTATATTCTGGTGATCAGATATAAAGATAAAAGAGCATATAATTACAGGGAGCGAAATTTTAATTTGGTCATCAATGACCCAAAAGTATTTCCCAAGGGGATATTGATCGACGGGAAAACTGATGATGATATGGTGACCTATTTGTTTAAATTGGTCTCTGAATCTGAAATTAGGAAGAGGTAAAAATCTTGGAGATAATAAAAAATCCCACGGGCAAAACCTGTGGGATTTTTATTTTCAGGCATAGGCTTTTAGAGCTCTACCCCCATTCTCAAATATTTATCGATTTTAAAGTGCCCAGCCGGTATTTTTCAGTGACTTTGTTAAAATCTCTATAGCCAAAGTCAAGGCCGGCAATAGTTTGGATTTACTCCCAATTATTCTGATTGTGTATTTAAAAAGTCAAAAGATATTGTTTGGAACAGATTAATATCCGGCCAAATGAAAATCAACACCACTCCTACTCCGATAATTATTAGAAAAACAGGAATTACAATCTTGGTTACCCTTTTACTTGCCATTGATATGGTCATTCCACCTTTGAATAATAAATTTGATAAGCCTCCAACCATAATATATTTCCATCCCTGCGTCGGATCAATAGTACCTTTTTGCATCGTATTAGTCATTGAAAGGGTGATGGCATCCACGTCGGTTAAACCACTTAGGAGCGAAACAATATAAAGACCACTATTACCAAGTTTATCTTTAGCAAAAGCGATCAAAAGAATAATAATTCCGTACAATACAGCGAAAATAATAGCTGTTTTAAACTGGGCAGGGTTATCAGGCTCCGGCACTTTTTCTTCCTGTGCTTTATCACTCTGAATAAATACAAAAACTGAAATCACACAAAAAACTATAGCAACAATTAAAAGAGGTGGGATAACCGTCCCGGTAAATTGAGGCCCTACTGCGATAACCTCAATGATAATTCGAATAAAAGATACTGCAGATGCTGCGATAATTATAAAGGCTATACTTTTTGTTGAAGATTTTACCTGGCCTGAAAGTTTTGAATATGTTGCAGTAGTGGCCGTACTGGATATTAATCCACCAAGCACTCCACTTACACCTGTACCTGTACGTTTACCCAGCCATTTATAAACGAAATACCCGACAACACTGAGCCCGACGATCAGCACAACCATTAACCATATTTCCTGTGGATTGAGAACATTATATGGCCCATAATATTTATCGGGTAATATTGGAAGAACAATTAAAGATACCGCGGCAAAAACCATGATGGCCTGGATATCTTTTTCTCCTAGTTTTGGGATTGTACGAGTAAAAAATCCCTTCAGATATAATAACAGTGCCACTGCTGCTCCCACCACAACTCCGATAGTCATATTTCCTATAGCAAGATAAAAGCCAAGAGAGTACATTAATAATGCCGCAATTTCAGTTGTCTGACCAATATCCGGTTCTTCTTCTTTCCTCTTTAGAAAGTTCGCCATTCCCACCACGAAAGCTAAGGCAATTATTCCGGCAGCAACCAGCCATATTTCGTTAAACTCTCTGGCTACTAAGCCAGTAACTGCACCAAATAAAGTGATAAGGCTAAAAGTCCTGATTCCGGCGATCTTGATCTTACCTCTCTCCCTTTGTAGTCCTACCAACAGACCTAATCCTAATGCAACAGCTAATATGGTAATGTCTTCTTTCATTAGTATAAAAGTTAACAAAAATTAAGCGAATCAAGCCAAGGATATAATATTCAATCTTGATTTGGTTGTTTATTTTTATATAATGACGGTCAAAGCACGACGCTTGAAACAATAAAGGATTCTCGTGGTTGAACAAATTGCATAAGCAATTTTCTTTATTGCCATGGTTCATGTTCCCACGAAGCAGTTAATACGGAACTAAGATCCTTTTTATTCTCACTTCCAGATGCGCTCCGCTAACATCTGGAGCAACGTCTTCAAAAACAATCTAATTAATCTTTTTAAATCCTGGTTCAAACCATCATCAAGTCAAGATTACTGATAACAAATCAACCTAATAACTCAATACTATCACAAACGCGTTACGCTATCGCTAAACGCGCTCGATCATTTTTGTTAAATGCACAGACCAATCCCCTAATCGTCATTTCGCTCGTCTTGTGCTGTGAGCCGAGAGGCGGATCAGCAAGGAGAAATCTGTATGTGGATACCTGTGTGTTATGGATCCAAACGCGATGCCTGAACCAGTGAAGCCTTGATTCAGAGCAGTATTTATTTACTAGTAGTTTGCCTTTTTCTTTTTCTATATCTCTTAAAAAGATAAAAAGATACAATCAAAAGAATTAAGAAAGGCCAAAGACTGAAAACACCAACTATAAATGATAAGAAAATACTCCAGCCATTATCAAATGAACCAAGCAATTTTTCTCCGAAGCCTGTATTTTTTTCTGGTATATGGGTGTAGGGAAGTTTCTCAACCATTAAGAGAGTAATCGAACTAAACGAAATTTGCTTGCTTAAATATTTGAATTTTCCTTCAAGCGTTTCAATTTCTGACCGTACTTCCGTAAGCTTGGATTCAATCTCAAGTATATCAGAAACCTTTGTAGCGTTTCTTAATATCTCCAGGTATCTTTTTTCCAGAGCTTTTTGATTTTTGATCCGGGTCTTTAGATCATGGTAGCGCTCTGTAACATCTTCAATATTCGATTGTTTTCGAATTAATCGATCTGCTGTGCTGACCATCGAATTAAAAAGTGTATCGTATTTTTCAGAAGGAACACGAATTTTTATAGTATAGGAAATCTCTCTATCTGACCTATATTGGTCCTCTGATTCAATATATGCGTTTGTTCCTTTCAGGAGACCCTTCAATTTCTGATAATCTTCACTTATATCATTCGACTCAATCTCAATTTGACCGGTTTTTATGATTTTTCGTGTAATCGACTCATCATGAGATACATTGGAGGGTGGTGGCATTGGAGACATTGAAGTAGCAGGAATATCAAGAGCATAATCGTTTGCACTTTCAGCATACATCATTCTATCATCCTCTTTACATCCCCATAAAAAGAAAATTAACAAGGTTGAAATAATTAAAATATGTCTTTTCATAATGTTTTCGTTTCTTACAAAGGTTTAGTGATATTAAATAACTAAAAAATTAGTTATATTTACAACTATTGGGAATTAATTTATTTCCACAAATCTCTTTCAAATATTTTTTAAACTTTTTTATGGAATTTCATCAACCGCTGCATCCTGAAAGAAAATATCTGACTATGCAAAAAATCTATTCTAAACCTCTACCTCTATTTTTTATACTATTTATAATCGGTTTTTTAAAAATATCTGCCCAGGATCTCCTCGAAAGCAGGAAAACCAGTCCTTTTACCTACATCTATCAGATTACCGATCAGGAAGCCAAACTTATTTATAACACCAAAATAGTAAAGCTTGATTCGACTTTTTTCCATACTAAAATAGACTCTTTCCCAACAGATAAGGGATACGATGAAAAACTTCCTCCGGGCCACTATTTAAAAACTTTCTCTTATGGAGGAGAACAAAAAATCGAGATGACAAGCATAAGAGATTTTAATATTTATTCATTGAACAATACCAGTGACCTGGATATCCAGATCTATGACCTTGAAGGTAATATCATTGATGATGCCGAAGTACGGGTTAATGATAAAAAGCTCAAATACTCAAAGAAGACGCGCTCATTTACCGACAAAAAATCTAACAAGCATGGAATCGTCACAGTTACCCATGAAGGAATTACTTCTTATTATAAACTCGATCGGCAATTTGCTAATTCAGGATTGACCAGGGCATATAGAAAAACTTTTTACGGCACTCCCTTAAAATATATTTGGCATCCAATCACATTTATACTGGATATCCCCATAGATGGATACTATTCGATTAAATACGGCTGGCCTCAGGGAACTATTTATTCAATTAAAGATTTTTTCGTGAATACTTATGAAAAAACTGCCTGTATCTTCGATCCGTATTATTGTGATTTCAATAATAAGTACACCGGATATATGGCTTTTAACAAACCTATGTACAAGCCCAGTGATACAGTTAAAGTCAAAGCGTTTATAGTCGATAAAAAAGGTAAACCATTAAAAAGAAGGTCTGGGTTGAAATGACTACTGATAAAAATCGTGAGTTAATGGAACTAAATCCTTATCGGGATGGTGGCTATTCATTTCAATTTTACCTTCATGATTCACTAAAAATGAAGCTCGACAGGTATTACAGAATCTCCCTGACTGATGGCCACTGGAACAATTACATTACAGGTGGTTTCAAATATGAAGAATACGAATTAAAAAGTATTGATCTTACCTTGAGATCAGGCAAAACTGAGCATTATAACAATGATACACTCAAAATTTATGCCCGGGGATTTGATGAAAATGATCTGAATGTTTTTGATGGTAGATTAGAAATCACAGCCTTTACAAAAAGCACAACCGGATTCTTTTCTAAAAATGTCTTTGTACCCGATACACTTTTCAGTAAAAACCTCCCATTAAAACAAACCGGAGAAACTGAAATAAAAATTCCATCTTCCTGTTTTCCGAAGGCTAATATAGAATACAAAGTCCGGGTCAGATTACTGACTTCAGATAATGAATCGATTACAAAGGAAAAGACATTAAATTATTATTATTCAAGAGATCACTTCACTCTTTCTCTGGATATTGATTCCCTGACATTCCGGTACTTTGAAGACTTGAACGAAAAAGAAATCTATGCTGCAATATATTCTGAAGATCATTTTGGAAACCAGAAGCTCATAGACTCAACTAAATTACCTTCTTCACTACCTATTTCACCATACATCGAGAGGTATATCTTGAAATCTGATAAAAAGAAACAGTTTTTTAACATGAACTTAGAAGAAAGCAGACTACAAGTTTATTCTTCACGCGATTCAGATTCAATTTACATTGACATTAAAAACCCTAGGGACATCCCTTTTACTTATCATATTTATAAAAGGAATAAGGAGAAAGAATCAGGTTATTCTAAAAAATTAAGTTACTCGCAAAGAACCTATACTAAAAATGAGTATTTCCTTTCGGTGCAATATTTATGGGCTGGTAGAATTGTCAATGAGAATTATTCTATCCCTTTGATAGAAGACGAATTAAAAATTTCTATTGACGGGCCTGCACTGGTTTATCCCGGACAAAAAACTGAAATCACAGTATCAGTAACCAATGTCGATGGTGACCCGGTACAGGGAGTAGACCTGACCGCCTATTCTATTACAAGCAAATTCAAAGACAACGGACCGGATGTACCTTCTTTTGAAGAGCAAAGAAAGGGTAAAGAACTGATTAATAAGTTCACTATTCAAAATAAAATCGCTCCGGGTTATTTAGATAAAAAGCTAAACTATGACACCTGGAAAGCTCTTGCAGGACTTGACAGCATCGAGTATTATAAATTTTTATATCCTGGTGAAAATATGTATCGCACCGATTTCTACACTAAAGATTCGGTAACCCAATTTGCTCCTTATGTTATCAGTGAAGGCCAGGTGGACCCTGTCCAGGTGATTTATGTGGATAATATACCAATCTATTTTGCATGGAATACCATTCCGGCACCTTATTCATTCCGCATTTCTTCTGGTTTTCACAAGATTACTTTAAGAACAGCAACCAATGAGATCACATTGCCTTATGTAGGATTTATGCCCGGTGAAAAATTAATATTTTCCATCGATAAAGATAATTACAAAGATGAAAATTTAGTTCTCAAAGAGAAGAAGCCATTTCTCAGCGAGCAGGAAAAGCAATTGCTATACCCTTATATTTTAAACTATAAGGATTCCTTTCATAATAAATTTACATTTGTAGAGGACGGTGAAAACTTATATTTATTAAATATTCCCAATACCAGGAGTAATTATAGTAACTACAGTGGTCCGGTTTCCGGTTCTTTAAAACTCAACAGCCTGGAAAATTATGAAACTAGCTTCTTTTTCGAACGAAACTTCAATTATGAGTTTAAAGAAGGTATTATAAAAATGAGAGAGTGGAATGATGGATTAAAATATCCTGCTTCATTAAATCATACGCCTTCTCAAAAATTTGATCATACAATCATCACTGCCGACTCAATTAAAAGATGGAATGATCTTTATAAACAAAAATTAAAGCTTAGCAATCGAAAATATAATAATCCAGGAAAGACACTTGATGGTTATGGAAGGTTAAAAACTGAAATTATAAATACCAAAAAGAAAGAAAGAGAACTGTTAAACATATTACTTTTTAAATCTGATGATGCTGATTTTATCCGTATATATCCTGGTAACATTAATATATTTCACCAGCTGGATTCAGGAAATTATAAACTGGTCTACTTTTACACCGGATCATATTATCGTGAATTTGATTCGATAAGTGTACGTACAAATGGACTTAACTACACCAGGCTAGACTATTCAAACGAAATGAAGAAAGATAGTTTTAGTATAAAAGTTAATGAGCTTATTGAATCAGTAATCTACAATAGAGGTAAATTTTATGATAAAAACGATCCGGTTCAGAAAAATATTAAAAACACTTTTCTAAAGGAAAAAACATATACCGGCCCGGGCGCCCGGATCAGTGGTATCGTAAAGGACTTATCCGGAGAGGGAATTCCAGGTGTAAATGTTATTGTTAAAGGAACAAACCAGGGTACGGTCACCGATATACAAGGTCAGTTCAATTTAACAATTCCTTCAGGATTTGGAATTGTTGTGGTATCATCTATTGGATATGTTATCAAAGAAATACCCGTTGATAATTCGTTTCTGGATATCCAGCTTGAAGAGGATGTTAATGAACTATCCGAAGTGGTTGTAACTGGATATGCAGTATCTTCTAAAAGAAAATCATTATCTGCGAGTGTTTCCACTTTAAATGGAAGTGTTGCGGGAGTGAATATCCTTGCTGATTCTGAATTAATGGGAAGTACAAATAATATTCAAATTCGGGGAGTCAACAGCATGATAGCAAATTCAAAACCTTTAATAGTAATCGATGGAGTAATCTATGATGGAGATACCGAAAATCTAAATATGGATACGATCGGTAATGTTAATGTTTTAAAATCTGAAGAAGCCACTGCTCTGTACGGTGCAAGGGCTGCCAATGGAGTAATGATTATTACCACAAAAGGTTTTACCGGGAATCCGGCCCCGGGATTAAAAAATAGTGGGGCAGAATTTGGTAATGATTTTCTGGAATCGACACTTCAAAGTAGTTCGATTAGAAATAATTTTTCGGATTATGCTTTTTGGCAACCTAAACTACAAACGGATAAAAACGGTAAAGCTACTTTTGAAGTCACCTTTCCTGATGACGTTACCAAATGGAAAACTATTTACCTGGCAATGAATGCTAAAAAGCAATCAGGAAAAACAACCGGCCAGATCAAATCATATAAGCCGATAATGGCACAGCTATCTCTTCCTCGATTTTTAGTCGAAGGTGATGAAGCTATAGCAATTGGAAAAGCAAAAAATTATATAGCTGACACCCTACAGGTTCAAACCAGGTTTGAGCTTAATGGTGATGAAAAATTCAGTAAAAATGTGCAATTGATAAATTCCAGTATTGATTCTCTTCATTTAACTGGAAAAGGAGATTCTCTTAAAGCAAAATATTATCTGGAAAAAGAAGATGGTTATTTCGATGGTGAAGAAAGATCAATTAAAGTTTATAAAAAAGGACTGAAAGAAACCATCGGCAGTTTTATCGCATTGAGAAATGACACTACGGTCGAATTATCTTTTGATCCTGAAAAAGGCCCGGTAAAGATTCACGCTCGAGCTGATCTGCTGGAGGTATTCGAAGATGAAGCAATCGGGGTTACTAATTACAGGTATTTATGTAATGAACAAATAGCTTCCAAAATCAAGAGCCTCTTAGCTCTCAAAAAGATCAATAATTATCAGAAAAAAGAATTTAAGTATGATAATAAAATCAACAAACTGGTTAAAAAGCTGATAAATAACCAGAAAGATTCAGGTTTTTGGGGATGGTGGAAAAACTCACCGGAGACAATATGGATCAGTATGCATGTGATCGAAGCATTGCATCAGGCTCAAAAAGAAGGTTATAATGTTGAATTAGACATTTCGAAATTATCTCAGACCCTGATCATAAAATTAAAAAGTGAAAAAACAGGGATATCCAACAAGATAGACATACTAAAAACACTCATAGATTTGGATACTTCGGCAAACTACAGTGATTTGATCCTGGATATTGACTCGATGAAATACAAAACCCTGGGTACGATGCTTGACCTCATGAGTCTTAAGCAAAAAGCTGGATTAGAGATAAATTTGGATACATTAGATACATTCAAAAAAGAAACTATGTTTGGAAATGTCTATTTCACAGATGGAAATACTTATTTCAGATCGATCTATGAAAATGACATCCAAACCAGCTTGAAAGCCTATCGACTTTACGCTAATGATTCGAGTGTTAACCATAAGGAAACGTTGCAAAAAATCACCGGATACATTCTTGAAAAACGTAAAAACAGGTACTGGGCTAACACTTTTGAATCAGCGAGGATAATAGAAACTATTGTTCCGAATCTGTTTGGAAAGAAAAGTGAATCAGTAAAACCCCAATTAAGTTTTAGCAGTCAAATTGATTCACTGGTTACAACATTTCCATTTGATGCCGAATTGCAGCCCACAGAATCTATCAGTGTTTCAAAAACCGGAGACTTCCCTGTATATTTGACTAGCTTCCAGCAATACTGGAATGAAACACCAGAAAGAAAAAGTGCAGACTTTAAAATTACTTCTGAGTTTGAAGAGTATAGCGGAAATATGCTTGAAGCGGGTAAAGAAGTAACGCTGAAGGTGACGGTCAAAGTAAATAAAGCAGCTGAGTATGTCATGATGAATATCCCTGTCCCTGCAGGATGTTCATATTCAGAAAAACCTCAGAACCATCCTTACGCTGTTCATACTGAATATTTTAAAAACGAAGCAGCAATCTTTTGCCAGCGATTGCCTGAAGGAACTTATACATATAAAATCAAGCTGATTCCTCGATATACAGGAAAATATAGTCTCAACCCGGCAAAGATCGAGTTGATGTATTTCCCTACTTTCAATGCTAATGAGGAACTTAAAAGTATAGTGATCGAATAAGAAAAATCAACAAACTGCTCGTCATTTCGCTCGTCCTGTGCTGCAAGCCGAAAGGCGAATCAGCAAGGAGAAATCTGTTAGTTGGTGGCAGGATGATTAGTTTATAATGGAATGAATCTGCATTTTGAGGGTCCAAGCGCGATGCTTGAACCAGGGAAGCATTATAATACGCCAGAATCATGGTTGATTCAATAATAGGAATTATTATTCTAGACACGGATCTAAGATCCTATTTATTAATGATTCGAGATGCGCTTCGCTAACATCTGGAAGATCATCAAACAGTATTAGTCCTCTATGTCTTTGCAGTATGTATGTATACTATCCGAGTCAAGAGTACTAATAACATAATAACTATTAACTCAATAACTTTTAATCATTTCGCTCGTCTTGTGCTGTGAGCCGAGAGGCGAATCAGCAAGGAGAAATCTGTTTGTGGATAGCTGGATGTTATGGGTCCAAACCCGACTCTTAAACCAGGGAAGATTAAAAACAAAAAGCCCGTTAAAAAACGGGCTTCATAAAATAGAGAGGATAATGAATTATTCCACCAATAAACCTTTGTCGCTTGTCTTTATTAGTTCTAAAATGCTATTATTTGAAATTGTCGAGGTGCCTAATAATACGTAGCTGCCATCAGTTGATTGCAGTACATCTGCCCCCGATCATTAGAGCTTCCTCCAAAGTATTTTTTCCATTCAACATTCCCCTGGCTATCTGTCTTTACCAGGATAATTTCTTCATTTTCCGTTTCGTAATTTGTTGTTCCGGTTATAATAAAACCTCCATCAGAAGTTTTACTTACAGCCGAAGCTTTTTGTTTTCCTGTTTCTTCGATCTCCGATTCCCATACAAGGCCATTACCATTGCGATTAACCATTGAAAGAACCATATTATTAACATTGGATCCAACTACGATATATCCTACTCCCGCATCATCCATATCCGCAGCTTCCTGGTTTTGGTTTCTAATAACATAATCCCATAATATCTGACCATTGATATTTGTCGAAGTGACTCTGATATTTTTAGTTAAAGAAGTGTTTCTTACAGTACCACACCAAACAAGATCATCATTAGCTGTTTGTAGAACCATGTTGACACTATCCTTATTATTGATGAAACCATAATCTCTGTATAAAGTATCCTGAGTTGCCAGGTTTAATTCTGAGATCACCATCTCGCTACCTTGTTCATCGTCACGGTTTAACATGACCATTAACGAACCTGAATTGGAATTAAAAATTTTCAACCCGCGCTCCATACGATCTGGCAATCCAAAAGAAGATGAATTGATCAATTCACCAGTTGTTGGATTTAATGAGACAAGAGCTACATTTTCGTCTTCGGTAGAATCATTGGTGATCAGACCGGTTATGTATAAGTTACCATCTGAAGCAATCACTCCGTCAGTACCAAAATCTTGTAGTTCACCTCCGAAAACCTGTTCCCATACAAGATTACCCCGATTGTCACTTTTAATAACCAAAATATCAGTATCAGTACCAGTGAGCTTTTCCGTACTTCCTACGATTAAATATCCCCCGTCTTCCAGTTGACTAACCCGGTAAGAGCCATCGTCATTCGCATTTCCGTAAAACTTATTAAAGTATGGGGAATCATTTTCACCGACAAATGCATCGGTGGTACAACCACCGAGCATTGCCGTCATTAGCATTGTTGATAAGACTCTTTTTATCATTTGATTATACTAAACTTCTTTGTCACAGGTGTATTCTTCCCTTCTTCCATTATCTGGATATAATACATTCCTGGTGAAAAATTAAATGTGTTGATTTGCTTACTATTAGTTCTCTTTATCACGCCAGACTCAACCAGGTTGCCGTGAAGTGAATAGATAGAATATTCAGCTTTACCGCTAAATTGCTCCGGAACTCTGATAGTTAATTTTTCGTTGGCCGGATTTGGATAAAGCAGGTAATCACCACTTATAAATTCATCATCTACACTGGTAATAATATTCGGTGCAGGCAATCCATTATCAAGATCGTAAAAAGCTCCCTGCACGATCTCTTTCGTCTGCTCAATATCCTGCGCCCTGAAAAGATATGCTACCAATCGATATGAGGCTTCAACATTCAGATCACTGTAATAATCAGTCATCCAGGTTAAGTTAACAATTTCCTCACGCGTGGTATCCTCATCGATCCAATCACCGATAATTGTGGTGCCTCCTGCGTTAGGAATGAATTTTCTCAATACGTTTTTATACATCGTACCATCCAATTCGAATTCTTTCTGAACCATCCCTACCATAAGAACCAGGTCGTCTTCAATATCTTCTCCAGTAATATTTTTAGTGATGCGAACTTCAATATCCAGTTTGTCCGGATTTTCAGTTACATTCAAATCAATATTGAAAGGGGATGAAACGAGGGACCTTCGATCATAAACATCTGCTCCATAATTCTCTTCTTGTATAGGATGATCCACATCGGTATCAAAATACCCATCGAAAACTGTCCTTGGTGCCACATCAATACCGTAATGCAATCGTTTAGCACTGAAGTCTGCGGTATTATAAGGAAATACCGGATCCTGATTCGGGCTGTTAATATGATAACGAATATCGATCACCTGGTCTTCCTTACCTTCCAGTAAATTATCAAGGTAAGTAACTGATTCAGACATCATATTATCACCAGGCACATTACTGAGGAAAGACTCGATTACCATTGTTCTGTTTCGTTCAACGATCGAAAATTTATTGATACCAAATCCGCTCAAGTCAATTCCAAAAGGATTATCAGCATTAGATCCAAACATTAATCTGAATTTCACAGGCTGACCATTAGCATCAAATTTCACATCATCCAGCTGAAAAGCAGCTTTCTGCCAGTCAAAATCTCCTGCCCATCCCTCACGCGTGATGTTGTTACCTTCAGAACCGGGGGCTCCCAATAAGTTAGCTGCATTATACCATCCCAGGCCACTATCTTTCTTGCCTAATTTTATCCAGGTCCTACCACCATCGAGCGTATATTCGATCACCACACCATCTGCCTGGATATCAGTTTTTGATGCGATATCAAGATCGAGCATCGGAACCTGTGTATCATCGAGGATAAAACAAGGTGATTCCAGGTAGGATGATTCGTTATTATGATACGAGTCAGAATTTCTGTTTGTGGCCCAAACCCCATTTTTCCCTAACCAAGTATCATTCTCCAACCAGCTTGAAGTTAACGAATTATCTATCTGACCGGTAGATACCCATCCCTGGTAAATTTCATCATCAAAATCTTCGATGTAGTTGTATACATTGATTACAGGTTGGATGAAGATGTTTTTGGTTGTATCTGCATTACATCCAGACTCTAGAAACACTTCAAGATTAATTGGTTGAAAACCAGATGAATTTAACGCGATATCAATTGAATCAGTGTAACTCTCGGTATATAATATGTTTTCGACATTCCACCTTACCGAGTCAATCGATATTTCTTCCTCATTTATAATTATTGGCTTTAAATTCGTTAACCTGCCTGAGCAAGCACCGAAATAACTAAAATCAACTATTGGGTATTGCGATATATTTACGAAACTTCTAGCCGAAAAACCAGTACATCCATCAGCAGTTGTTACTTGAAGTTCCACTGCATACGGGCCATCATTTGAAAATGATTTAAGAGAATTTGATACACTATCTCTATCTCCATCTCCAAAAGACCAAATGTATTGAGCTCCTTGCAGTTCAGAAGTTGTTAAATTATTAATTGAATTAGAAAAGGCTATAGGTTCACCAACACAACCATCATCATAATCGATGGTTATTTCCGGGGTTTCATTAACCGTAAATTCAATCGTATCCGATTTTTGATTACAAAACTGGACGTCTCCAAGGTATTCGTAAAATAATTGATATTCACCTGGACCGATAGCTTCCCCTGAAAAATAATCAGATTCTCTTCTATTTATAACTCCATTTTTAATGAAATTATAAACTCCATTGTCTGGATTAGGAGTACCATTGGTTGCATTAAAACTTAATACAATGTCATTCTGTGTTTGGTCATTATCGCAAAGTTCTAGCAAATTAGGTAAATCAATGTCAGGATTCGGAGCATCTTTTAAATTCACTTCTGCAACTAATATTCTAGTATTTGCTGTGAAATTATTCGGCTTAGGAATACAATTAGTTGAGCCATCGATATCTGTATACTCATTTAAATAAGATAAGTTAACATATATTGAAACTGATTCTACATTGGTGTTTAAATTTGAATAATTTAGACTCCCAGAGAAAGTAGAGTCTCCCACTGCCGGTAAAGAATAATTTTGAAGGACATTTCCTGTTACATCGACACCATTATTAGTTACAACTTCCAGACTTGTTATCTGAAAATTAATTCGATCATGTCTATAAAAACATTCATTATCACTTGTCGTGGCTAACTGAGTGGTTAAACTTTGACTTAAAAATAGTTCATTTTCGACATTAGTCCTGTTTTCACCTGGAGCTACTAAAAGGGATCATCAAAGCGAGGATCCAATGGATCTCTGGGATCGATTGGGTCTCGAGGATCGATTGGATCAATTGGATCGATATCTATAATTCTATTATATGATTTAACTGTTTTAGGAAAACCTTGAGAATAATTAGAAAAGCGAACAGCAAACTCGATTGATTGAGATTCGCTACCTCCCAGGCAAAAATCATTTGAGCCCAAATTAATGTCACCATCGGTAAATTGAATTACACCATTTTCATCATTGACGTAAACATTTTTTGGAGCTGATCTTTGGGTACATGTTAAATTATCTTCATAGACCGCAGTTACACTATAAATTATTTCATACGATCCCGGCAAAGTATACTGAGGATAGAAAAAATAATTATCATTATTATCACTGTATACTCCAGCGGTGCCAGAATATTTTTCTATTACTGATGTATTATCTGGCACTACATGTTTCCCACCAGTTAATGGCACAGGATCATCTGTATTTGTAAAGGTGAATTTAAGGGGTCCGTCTTTTTCTAATGTATCTAGGGTGACATTTGTAGGTGTAGCTTCGATAGTAATTGTGACCGGATATGTAATAGTATCGCCAATATTTCCAGGGTCTTTTATAATACGAAATTCAAACGTTCCGACTTCAAAATCAAAAGGGATCTGATAACTTCCTTTTAACGTATTAAATTCATATTGTTTGAACTCTATACTATCAGCTATTTTCCCATTATCATAGTGAAGAAATAATTTTTGATACTGCCCTCCAGGAATATCAGTATATCCATTTATAATAACGAATTCCAATGGAGTTCCCTGGCAAACAGTTTCCTCAGTAGTAAACTCATTTGCGCTATTTAGGATAAATAAGTCTTCTTGTGAATAAGAAACGTTAAATATTAGAACGCTTATAGCAACAAAAACAAAAATTCGAAGCACAACAGTTTATTATTTAGTAATGGTTTGATTATAAATGGCGGTGATTTCATCCTCACTCAATTTTTTGTGATAGATGATTAGGTCATCAACTTTTCCATCGTAATAGGTTCCATTACCTCCACCATCGCCAATAGATAGAGCTGAACTCGTGCTCTCATTTTCAAAAATACCATCGTGAGAGGAAGTGGATACTAAATTATCATTATAATAAAGTTTTAATTCTTGTTCAGTATTATCCCAGGTAAAAGTCACCATTAACCAGCCAGAATTGACCATTTCATCATAATAATACACAAACCCTGGAGAAGCATCTTTTGTAAAAATGGATGGGGTGAATCCTGGTCCATTTTTCTCATATCTTAACGTATATTGACTACCCTCATAAACTTCTCCAATTGTACAATCTTTTACCCAGCATGAAACCGTTAAGTCATCTTGAACTACTAACTTTTCAGGTAAGTCAATATATATTCCAATACCATCCCCATTCATTTGGTAAGCACTATTCGGGTTACCAAATCGATCTTCCACTAAAATCGCATTATCTTCTCCATTAGATTTACCTACTACCCCATTCGCAGCAACTCCAATTTCACTCTCATCATTTGCATTACCGTTGAAGGGATAGAATGCTACCAGTCCGTCACGGGGTATATCTTTTACTTCTGGCTCGACAGGTTCTTCTCCTCCATTGTCGCATGATGTAATAATTGAAAATACAGAAATGAATACAAGAGCAAGTAGCCCCTGGCTTAGTTTATTGAATCGCATGTCTAAAAATCCTTTTGGTTGAATAAAAAAATTATATCAGCGGTAAATATATATGATGGTTTTTAATAATAAAAGTTTTTTCTTTAAGTAATATCTTAGGTTTTAAATCATTGCCTGAAAAATCTATTTAAAAGTATTATTACAGTATAGCAACTTGTCTGTTTGGAGTGTTCCCCAGGACAACTTCAAACTTTTAATGAAATGTAAACTCTGTGACTCGGGTATTTTACAATAATATCACATCAATCAAGCCTGATTTCCTATATTCACAAACCAATCCTTTACCCGTCATTTCGATCGTCTTGTGCTGTGAGCCGAGAGGCGAATCGGCAAGGAGAAATCTGTTGGTTGGTGGCAAGATGTTATCGGTCCAAGCGGGAAGCTTGGACCAGGGAAGCATTATAATACACCTGAATCATGATTGATTCAATAATAGTAATTGTGATTCAGCAGACACGGATCTAAGATCCGATTTATTAATGATTCGAGATACGCTTCGCTAACATCTCGAACAGCAACAAAAATTGATCCCCCCGAAAGCAGAGTGAGTATGAGAGTGAGAACAGAGAATCCTTAAATTAAATTGGGGCTATAGAGATCTAATTATACTGGAAGTTAGAAGAAATTGTGTCAGCAATTTTCTCCGTGCTCTCTGTGTGCTCCGTGGTGAAAAACAAAAACAGCTTGCTGTTTACTTTGATACCTCTGCGTCTTAGTGGTGTGTTTTTTTAATTTTCGAGTCGAGGGCAATCCTGTTTATCTTTGAATCCTGTAAATCCAGATGCAGACCGCTTTCTTTCTCTTCATTTTTGTCTTGACACAAAAACGAAGCAAAAAAGTCAATGGATGTGGGTCCTCCCTTTTTTTATATGACGTTTTTATTTCATTGAATCTGTAATTCTCTTCGATCCTTGCAATCTATGGTACCTTTCACAAACGCGTTACATTCTCTCTAAAGATGCCCAACCTGGTTCTCAAACAGCAACATATGCTAATTATTTATGAGACAGATTTCTCACCTCAAGGGATTCGAAATGACGTTCGGGGTGTTGCTTTGGTTATAATTAGTAACTGTTTTATATCTAATCCATTCCCCCAAGTAATAAGCACAAACCAATCCTTCACCCGTCATTTCGATCGTCTTGTGCTGTGAGCCGAGAGGTGAATCAGTAAGGAGAAATCTGTTGGTTGGTGGCAAGATGTTATCGGTCCAAGCGGGAAGCTTGAACCAGGGAAGCATTATAATACACCTGAATCATGGTTGATTCAATAATAGTAATTGTGATTCAGCAGACACGGATCTAAGATCCTATTTATTAATGATTCGAGATACGCTTCGCTAACATCTCGAACAGCAACAAAAATTGATCCCCCCGAAAGCAGAGCGAGTATGAGAGTGAGAACAGAGAATCCTTAAATTAAATTGGGGCTATAGAGATCTAATTATACTGGTAGTTAGAAGAAATTGTATCAGCAATTTTCTCCGTGCTCTCTGTGTGCTCCGTGGTGAAAAACAAAAACAGCTTGCTGTTTACTTTGATACCTCTGCGTCTTAGTGGTGTGTTTTTTTAATTTTCGAGTCGAGGGCAATCCTGTTTATCTTTGAATCCTGTAAATCCAGATGCAGACCGCTTTCTTTCTCTTCATTTTTGTCTTGACACAAAAACGAAGCAAAAAAGTCAATGGATGTGGGTCCTCCCTTTTTTATGTAACGTTTTTATTTCATTGAATCTGTAATTCTCTTCGATCCTTGCAATCTATGGTACCTTTCACAAACGCGTTACATTCTCTCTAAAGATGCCCAACCTGGTTCTCAAACAGCAACATATGCTAATTATTTATGAGACAGATTTCTCACCTCAAGGGATTCGAAATGACGTTCGGGGTGTTGCTTTGGTTATAATTAGTAACTGTTTTATATCTAATCCATTCCCCAAGTAATAAGCACAAACCAATCCTTCACCCGTCATTTCGATCGTCTTGTGCTGTGAGCCGAGAGGTGAATCAGTAAGGAGAAATCTGTTGGTTGGTGGCAAGATGTTATCGGTCCAAGCGGGAAGCTTGAACCAGGGAAGCATTATAATACACCTGAATCATGGTTGATTCAATAATAGTAATTGTGATTCAGCAGACACGGATCTAAGATCCTATTTATTAATGATTCGAGATACGCTTCGCTAACATCTCGAACAGCATCTTCGAAACAATCTTATTAATCTTTTCTATCCTGGCTCATCCTGGTTCAAAAATATCGAGTCAGGGGGATTAATAACTAATCAACCTAATAACTCAATAACTTTCACAAACACGTTATACTATCGCTAAACGCGCTCGATCGGGCAAGACAGCCCTGGTTCGTGTCTCCACGAACCAGATGTTGTTATTATCTTCCCCAACCTCAATTCAATAAATAAGATCCTTTTTATTCTTCTTTAACTTCGGACGATATACCGGCACTGTATAACCAATCGAAATCATCAGGTTATTCATTTTAAAATCATCATCCAGGTGAAGGTAGTCGTATTTTAATTCTGTATTTGAATATCGGTTTTCCGGGTTAACTACATTCATCATTCCATAAGCATAACGAACATCAAACGTAAAATAACCTCTACCCAACAGTTCCCTGACTTTTATACCTCCACCGGCAACTACTGACCAGTTAAAGTTCATCCGCTGTTCTGAAAGATCTACTGAAGGACCTTTTACTCCTCTGTTTCCATCAGCAACATCCTGGTCTCCAAAATCATCAAATCGTTCCACATCAGCTTCTGCTCCAAGTAAATAGTTTCCTTCTGCACCAATTCGAAAAAAAGGAATTATTTTATCCCCATTAAATTCATACTTAAAAGTTAGCGGAAGAGAAATTCTGCTTTGCTTCTCTATAAAGGTTTCTTTGGCAAATCCCAGCTTACTCTCTCTGTATTCATAAGTGAGAAAATTGAACTGTGGACCTGTCATCAAAGATATTCTTTTACTTAACGAAAATTCAAAGATCACTCCTACCTGAAAGCCCGTTCTTACACGATACTCAGCATCGGTTAATTCCGGATTATCAAGACTATAATTCTGAATTACGTTTACCTGGGTAAAATTTGCTCCTGCCATTCCTCCAAACAGATAAACCGGATTGGTTCTGAACATATTATAGAGATTGATAAATTCAGGCGGATCCACAACCGGATTGATCTCGTATTCAGGATCAATTTTTAACATTTTCAGCATCGATTCCTGCGCCTTGCCTTTCTCGTCAAAATAAAGGTTTGCCAGAGTAAGTAACCTGTATGCTTCTACTTTTTCCTGCTCATTAAAACCCGATTGAAGACATTCATTCAGCAAGCCCGGTATCTCTTCAATCCTTCCCTGCTCATAGGTTTTTCGTGCATTTTGAAGTGTTTTGGCACACCCATTTGCTTCTTCTTTTACCTGTCCGAAAATCAGACCGGGAAATAGTATCAAGCTACCTAAAATTATAGCTGTCTTTTTAAATAGCTTAAAAAATTGATCAGTCATCTGTTTTGGTTGTTATTTATTTACAAGTTTCTTCATACGGAATGTCTTCTCCTACATAAGATTCCCATTCCTGTTCTGTCATGTCTCTTTTCAGTTTCTCGCAAAGCTTCCTGGCCATGAGCTTGGTCTGTGTAGGCCAAAGCCTGATTAAGTGATCGCGGCAACCGGCTAGCAGGTAATTATTATCAGGAGTGAACTGTATTGACCACACCCAGTCTTCATGGTCGCGAAGTACGATTGGCGGATCAAATAAGTTATCCATATTCCACAACCTTACCGTTTTATCGAAACTACCCGTAGCCAGTCTCTTGTCATCATGACTGAAAGTTATATTATTTACTCTCGCCTGGTGTCCGGATAACTTCGCAACTATTGAGCCATTTATAACGTTCAAAATGGTTACTTCGCCTTTTTCACCACCAAGCACCAGGTATCTACCGCTATGGCTAAATGCACTGGTAATAACCGGAATGTTTTTCCGGTCGCGGTAGATCACTTTTGAAGTATTGCCATTCGATCTGTCTACCTCTGTGACTTCACCATTGTTCTTGGCAACGATCAATTTAGATCCGTCCGGACTCAGTGTGATATCATTGATCTTAGAATCACTACTTAAAAGATCTGTTACTTTTTCATTATCCCAGTAAATAACTCTTTTATCAGAACCCGATGCAATCAAACCTCTTTTTCCGGGAGTGAAAGTCAGGTACCAAATTTCCCTCGTATTGGTTTTTACCTTTACTGGTTTAGACTTCACATCCTGCAAATCATAGATTTCGATATAATTAAAATCTCCTGCACAAGCGAGGTACCGCTCGTCTTTACTTAAAGCGAGTGTACGATTAATCCGGCCAGGATAATGAGCAATAATATCATGACCTTTTTGAGGATCTTTCGCATTCCATCTAATAATTCGGCCATCACTACCCGCAGAATACACGTATCTTGAATCCTTACTGGTCACAATTGAACGAACGTTTTGTGTATGAGCCAGAAGACTATTATAACTAGGTTCCTCCATTGCCTTCAGAGCATAGTACATTCCATCATAAATATCCGGATCGTGTTTCTTCCCGCCATATTCGTGGTAAAAGTTATATGCCTGTCTGGCGACTAATGATTTCTTAGCACTATCGGTTAGCTGTACGGATTTAATTGCCATTGACTTAGCAATCGAAAGCATTCTCAGCCTGTATGCTTTTTGCTCTTCTGTCATTGCTACCTTTCGGGCGCTATCTGCTACAAGGGTTTGCTCGATTGCTCTTCGACGCTCCCTGTCGGCAATAACCATTTGCGTCTGAGCTATCCGCTCATTTTTTAATGCTCTTTCTGTTTCCTGTTCTGCTATCAGTCTTTGTTCTTCGGCCCTCTGAGATTCTTCAAGGGCTTTTTTCTCATTGATTTGTGCCTTCTGCGCCTGTTCTTCCGCAACTTCTTTTTGTTTTGCCGCTTCGGCACGCTGAATATCAGCTTCCCTGCGCTGATGCTCAGCATATAATAAGAATAACAAGGCTACGACGATACCTAACCCAAGCACCAGAGCGACAATTCGAGCCAGGATCAAGCGACGTTTTTGCATCTTTTCCCTGATCCGCTGCTCGCGCTCAAATTCTTTCTGGCTGTATTCCAGAAATAACATGGTACGTTCATAGGCTTTATGATATCTCAATCCCCATGCGGGAGAAGGGTTTTGTTCTGTTTGCCAGTTTAATGCGATCTGGAGATCCGGTGGCCTCCATAATCCTGCCTTTCCTTCCTGGTGCATCTCTGCAGCTTCAGCCAGTCGCAAATAAAGCTTTACCGATTCTGCCTCTTCCTCCACCCATAAGTGTAACTCAACCCAGATTCTCATGATACTTTCATGACTGATATCGATCACGCTATCATCTGCAAGTTCAGTATCGTAAGCAGGCATTAAAAGAGTACGTCCCGGCTTCCTGAAAGCATCAATTACCTTAATAACCTTAGATTCCGGAGCATTTACAATAGCTACAACTTCATTGAGCTTTGCAGGCCGTCGTACACCTCGTCCGTCATCTCCTTTTTCAGTTATCGCTTTAAATATCTTCTCACATATTTTCTTTTCATCATCGGTCAGCTCGAGATACGCTTCACGGGCATGCTCAGAAAGAGCATTTTCCATCCCTCCGATTGCTTCGTAATGGGCGTGAGTTATGGGTTCATTACCGATCTTATTTCGCATCCAGTAATTCCATGTCCGCATCAAAGCATGCTGCATAATCGGCAGTTGATCAGCGCTCGAACCAATATCGTCCAGGATTTCATCAACAAGAACCGGATCAATGTCTGCATCAAAAGCCTCTATTGGCCCAACGATCGCCTTTCTCTTTTCATCCCTCGTCATCTGGGGAATCAAAAACTGGCTGTCATTGATAAGTTTGGTCAGACCCGGAAACTGTGCGCAATCACCAACAAAATCAGCCCGGATATTTATTAAAACATAAAATGGTACTTTCTGGCTTTGATGTGCATGCAGAATCAGATCGATATAATGCTGAGCATCATGTTTATCATACTCCTCAGTGGTTTGAAACCTGAATATTTCTTCAAACTGATCTATCAGAAATAAAAAATTAGTTTTTTCGACCACATGAAGATCCTCGAGGATATTTGTCAGTCCATCGATCCCTTCATTTAATGATTCAAGAGTAGCTTCATATTCAAGTGCTTCAAATGATTCTTCTAATTTACGGGCAAGAATTTTAACAGGTGAATCTCCCGGAGTGACATTGATACTTTTCCAGTTACCAGTCTCCACCGAAGCCATAGAAGAAAATACTGCAGGTAAAACTCCGCAATACATGAAAGATGATTTACCTACACCGGAAGCACCAACAACCGTAACAGCTTTATTATCTGTTAGCTTCTGGATTACTTCTCCGACCTGATTTTCACGACCAAAATAAAGATCGCGTTCTTCAACAGAAAACGGACGAAGCCCCGGAAAAGGGTTCTTTAATTCTCCTGTACCTGTTAATTCATGGTGAACAACTAATTCTGACATACCATTAACATTTGTTTCACCTGTTTTGGTGAAAGATTAAAAATGCAGACTACGCGTTTAGCCGAAGGCTTATCCTACGTAAGCACTGATAAAAATAAAATCAGACCGTGCCGACAAGGGTACCCGAAAGGTATTTGGTTGAATGTCGGTGATAAATCCTGTATTTAATGATTCGGTTGATTTTTTATTAATGCAATTATATTAAAATTGTAATATATAAATCAAATTTTATTCAAATTAAGAATAAAAGTATTGATCGAATTCAGTTCCGGTTAAATTATTATTCTTTTAAAATTTATTTTAAACCAGAATTTCCTGTTTAGTATTTTCAGACTTTTTATTTAATACATTATTACTTAATGATTCAGGTATTTCATCATAAAAAGACATCAGTTCATTCAGAGCTGCCTGGTTTATTCTAAAAATAACACAATCGCTCCCGGCTCTGAGCGTAACCTTCTGATCATTTTTATTCATAAACTGCAGGCAACTGATAATCTGCCTTTCGGTATACATCACCTCTTCATTACCGATCTTTAAATTCAGTTCCCCTTCAGTCACTATGATATAATCGATAAAATTGATTGAGTCTGACGTTTCGATCAGCTCGCCTGCCTCCAATACCTGAATATTGACCAGTTTAGCAATTTCGGCAAGTACCAAACCGCTGATCTGTTCAAAAACAGGAATAGTATTTAAAAACTCAATAATCTCTATCCTTGTATTGTTCTTTTCTTTTACCTGATCTTTGTTTTGAAAAGCTTTAATAGTCTCTGCTACTTCCTTATAGCGGGATAAATTCCCATACCTCTCATAAAATTCATCCAGTGCTCCTTCATAATGACTAGCCAGGGCATTAGCTGATGTTTCTCTCAATAATGGATCCGGGTTTACCAGGTTAGCAGCAAAAATATCCGGATCAGTTTTTTTATCATTGGCCAATTCTCTTAGCGCACAAGCCTTTGTCCACCGGTTTATCCATTTATAGTCACGCTGTACCAGATTTAACAAAGCTTCAGATTTGGATAGTGGCTCTGTGGGATAAATGTGCTTTAGCTGCTCGACCTTTTCTTCATAGCTGGCTACACCTAAAATTGGCAGCAAAGCCGGTTTTAATTCCTCATTGAGGAATACCTGAAGAAGATCAGTAGCATATTCTTTTTCTTCCGTGTTATCACTATTAATGTTCCTTTTAACCAGCTCAACAGATTTCGGATCGTAGATCAACGCCAGCAACCTGAAAATGGTTTCGAGATTATAAGCGATCTCGTTTTCCATCGCATTGATAAGCAGGTTGCTACTTTCGGCTTTACGGAGATCGTTGACTACAGACATATTCCATACCATGGAACCGCACACATCCTGTAGCTCTGAGCGGATTTGCAGAGAATTACTCTCGTCAACATTATAACCGCAACGGCTCAACGCTTCGAGTGCCGCTGCAATAATGTTCTGATTCGGATAGTTTAACTTTTTAAGCAATAATGAAACAGCTTCCCGGCTACCTACACGACCATAGATCTGTACGATACGTAACTGTGTTTTTTGATCCTGACCTGTTAGGTAAAATGCTGTTTCGAGCATGGTAAAAACCCGTTCACCAGTAGCGGCCAGTGCAGCAGTGGCGGCATTGCCATATTCTCCATCTCCCAGTTTTTCGATAAGGTTATTATTAAGATCCTTATCATCTGAGTGAGCAGAAGATGCAACAGCATGATACCTTACGGCAGAATGCGGATCCCTGAAAAGTTTGTTTAGCAAATTACCTTTCATGGTATCTTCTGCATAAGCTGTTAGCATGGCTCCATATACACGTTCATTTACCAGCTTCGACAAGGTCAGTTGTTCGATATACTTTAGCTTCTCCAACCTGAATTCTGCTCCTCTTAGTTTTCCATAGGTTGACTTGATCAAAGGAGCGGTTTTCATTACCGGGAAATATTTAGATTCCATTATATTATCCAGCAATGGGATCGACTCAAGCAGACACATTTCATCGCATTGCTGAAGAACAATTTCCCTTACCTCATCATCATCGATATTAAGCAGGTCAATCAGAACATTTCGATATTCAATAGGCTCTAAAATTCTTATCAGGTTAAGATGTAGTGGTAACTCACCTGTAGATCTCTCCAGTAAACCCGTTTTTAATCTTTCCAAAAGACTAACTGAAAATGCCTTATCGTACTTGATCAGTTTTTGCTCAGAATCGAGGCTGCTTTTCAGCACTTTTTTGTATTTAGAATGGAGAAGAAAACCGGAAACAATCCATAATACCACAAGGATCAACCCTCCGATAAGTACTGAATTTTGATTTAGTATTCCCTGGTCTTTTAAAATTAAGAGAATGCCAGATGCGATAAGTGAAAATAAAGCGCCAATAATATATTCTGCTTTAAATCTGGAATCAAATCTCAGATCCGCTTTAACGGGTAGAAAATAATTCATAAAAACAGTATACTCGAAGCCTTTTCTGATAGCTTCTGATCCGGTTTTTAGTGCGATCATCAAAACAAAGAACATAAAAAAGGTCTTTGATTCATCGGTTACGCCAAATAATCTTCCAGCACCAAATGCTAATCCACAGGTAATTAATACTACCACCGGTAATACCAGCAACCCGGTTCTTAAGCCATATGTGCGAATCGTAATCCTCGCTGCCAGGAAATCAATAAACCAGCTGGCAATTAATATTGAAGCAGTTAAAACACTAAGAAATGCCAGTAATTCAGTAGAGGAATCAAACCGTGTATTAAGCACATCAACAAATGCATATTCAATGAAAATGAATATCATTGTACACAGTCCGATAAACAAGCTCAATCTCAAAAAATATGCATTCCCTACAAGCCTTTTTGTAGAGTTATAATAATTAACAAATTGAGCACTATAGTGTAATTCATTTAATTCTTTCCTGTCAACAGCAATTACAAATAAGCTAAGGAGCGCTAAAAATATCGAAACTCCAGAGATAATAAGCTGAATTTGCCATGTCAGCTCTACAAGTTCGATTATCCATGGCATGGAAAACAAGTATGCTGAAACCGGCAGAATCAATCCTGAATAAATAATTGGACGGACTTTCTTAAGATCTGTAATATTAAAAAGTGATTCCGTAAAACTAAAAAACGTTGCTGCATAAAGTCCTGTAAGAGGTATAACTGCTGTGATCATTACCGATCCAATCTGATCCTGATCAATATTAAAAGGATCAAAAAGCAGAACCAGGTAATAAACTAAATTAAGCAACATCAGGATGGAAGCATATCCCCAGTAAGAAATCCTGAGCTTAGCATAATTATAACAATAATATAAAGCCAGAGAAATAACTGAACCGTAAAAAAATAGTTCTGGTAATGATTCTACTTCATCCTCGGACAAAAACTGTATAACAGCTAAAATATTATGGGAAACAACCCCCAGTCCAATGAAGCAACCAAAAACCCAGGCGGAAATAATCCGACCGGAATTAGAAAAAATTGACATAGTTGCTTTAGTCGTTAATCGGTTGAAAGATTAAAAGGCAATAAAAGAATATTATCTTTATTTTTCCTAATAAAAACCGAAAAAATCAGGCAAAATATAATAGTTTTTTCCTTTTCAAGTTTCTTTCCTAAAGTGCCATCCAAAGCTTCGTTTATTAGCATATAAATATTTTTCAACAGGTGAAATCTAAGTTTCGGACCTCAAAAAGACTTTACGTAAAAAAGTTATATTTTAACTTAAAAATATTATATTACTTAAATATCAATATTAAAACCCAATCAACCATGAACGGAAACTTAGATCTTTCCAGCAGTTATCAACATGCGTTGTCTTTACTGTGCATTTATACCGATTTAAGAATGCAAAGCCCATGGAAATCAATTGATAAAAACACCTTTATACATAGCCTGACTGACACGTTAAAAGACCCTGACAGAATAAACCAGGCGAAAACTAATTTATGTGGACCAGCATCAATTTGTAAAATAATCGCCGAAAAAGATCCCGAAAGTTATGTCAGAATGGCTATTTCATTATATGAACATGGAAAAGCGCATAGCTATAATTCATTTCATTTTCCAATTGAAGTAAACGAAGATCTTCTGGATGATGATCCATCAGATGGTCTTTCACCATCGGACTATGTGGTATTATCTTCTTTACGGCATACTTATAACCTGGTTTTTGATTATGATCCGGAGTCGGATACTGGACTTCAGGGGTTTTCTTATCCCAATGATCTGATCGATATTGCAACCAATTTTGCTAATCTCAGTGATAAAACACTTCAATACGGTCATGACATCGAAGGTATTAATAAGGCTATTGGTGACGGGTGCTCAGTAATTGGGTTATTTGATATCGACCAGCTAAAAACCGGAGAGCCAAATCAGAATATTTTACAGCGTAGATTTGGTAATCATTATATCATTATAAACAGACTTTCAAAACGAAACAGCCACGTAGAAGTAAATTACTGGAACTGGGGGATACCAGTGATGACCAATCCACAATCAATACCAGCGTTAAAAATTACGATAAGGCAATTAGAAATTATTTAATAATTGGAAACGGCAGATAATTATCTCCAGGTAACATGAATTGGTTTATTCATCCACGGAAACCTTATAACCTTAAATGACCACGGGATTTTATCGATCAGCACATCGAACCCTTTTTCCTCTACACGAAGGTCCCAGAATTTATCATTTTCGATGAGCTTTCCATCTCTTAATAAAAAGGAACCCCTGAGGTTATCAGGAGATGACTTTTTCAGAGCAGTCCAGTTATTGATTACACCATTTAATAAGCCTTCTGAGGTTTCCTTCTCTTCGTCCGTCAGAATAATTTTCTCTTTCAGTGGATAAGAAAATGGAATTCCAGCAATCAGCTTATTTAAGGTCATCATATACTCCTTTCCGTCGTCTAATCCGGTAGCTAAAAAATGCATTAAATGGCAGGCCTTTTCTCGCGTGAAATCACCTTTAAATTCCTTTTTGTTTTTTAATAGTCCTGTCAGGTCAAAAAACCTGGTTAAATATGGTGAAAGCAATACAAGACCGGCATTTTTTATAAATATTGGATCTGTTTGAAGACCTTCTTCTTCGTGCAAAGGCACCTCAGCCCTATCTTTTAATTCGTCATCCTTTTTACCAGTTTTCTCTATCAAATCAGAATTTTCAGAGACCTGACCAAAAAACTTACTCAGAGGTAAGTTCAATTGAGTGATAATATTTTTCAATTCATTATCAGAAAGTTGATTCGCAATAAAATTATAATCTGATACCGTAATTGTAGTGAAATATTCTTTAGCCTCTTCAGGTTGATATTCAGCAAAAAACTTGATAAACTCTTTGAAATTGAGAGTTATAACAGCGGGTTTTTCACCTGCCCTCGTCCATGCTTTCAGCATAATCCTGATGACATCAGGCTGTTTTTTTAGTTTATCGAAAAATACTTCTTTTTCTTTTGTAGAATAACTTGCTTCTGGCACAGACAATAGTGCCCTTGCAATAAATACCACCTTAGGAGGAAGGGTCTTGGCCATTCGTAGCATTACCTCTTTCTTATATTCATCTTCCAGGTAAACTTCAATCCGTTGAAATGCTATAATAGTTTCCTGTTTATTGAAAGATCGAAATACCTCAGCGAGATCCATTATATATTCCCGGAACAACTGAATAATGAGATTTTCTACATCTGCCTTACTTGAAACTGGAGGAAGGTTTCCAATTTTGTCAGACTCATTCAATACACCGAGTAAAAAAAACTTCCTTATTACTGATTTGAGATCATTATCACCTGAGAGAAAACTCTCTTCTTTGAGGATCTCATTTTTAATATTTATTAATTCCCCATATAAAATTCCTGTTCCTGCCTTCTTTTCTACCTTCTCTAAAAGCTCAAATAAAATATACTTTCTGAGGGGCTGGTCTTTTTTAGCAAGGAGCTCCAGAAAATCATTGATAATTTTCTGAATGCTAATATTTGATCCGGAATTAATCTTTGTAAAGAGGGCAATTACTATCGACTCTTTTAAAAAGAAGACTAATTTTTCGTGATCTAGATGAGGAACATTGACCTCAGAGATTAAGTTAAACAAACCCCCTAATTCAATACTCAAAGACGAATCCTCTTTATCAATAAACCTTTTGAGTTCTATGAGACTAATTTTTCTTATAAATTCATTCTTCAAAGAAATACTTTTTGATATTTCTTTAAGTTTTTCGAAAGAATAAACGCTACCTGAAACTATTAACTCTCCCTTTGAAGATCCCGATCCCCTTTTGGCTACATCATCGAGGATAGATATGATCTGCACTTCGTAATCGAAAAATTTTTTCCTTTTTACTGTTTTTAATCTGATAATTTGCTGTGCTAAATCACTAGTGGATGAAAAAAGGTCCGGCCTTTCCTTATGAATTTGTGAAAGTAATTGTTCGATAATCTGCCATAAAACTTTTTCATCAGGTATAGATGATTCTAAAGAAATAACAACAAACCCTGATAAGCGGTTAAGCAATTCCTTATTAATCAGTGGTAGTATATTTTGGATAAATTCGACAAAATCAATCCATGATTTTTTATAAATCCCTGCTTTATGATTATTTGAAATGGAGAATGAAAACTCTATCCATTCATTAAAACCAGGGAAAATTCTATATAATCGATGACTTGCAGCCTCATTATTTAATTTTTTATTTACAATTTTCCTTATTGAGTCAACATCATTAATGACTAATTCTTTAATTAACATAAAAAATGATTCTCCATTACTTAGAAAGGAACTGGAAAACCAAGGCAGGTTTCCGGTATCTAAATAATTTTCCAGGAGATCAGGAATCAGGCTTTCTTCATAATTTTGATCGATCGTGATATTTTCTGAAAACTTATGCTCATCAATTAGCCTTCTGAGATGTAATCTTAGAGCATCTTTGAGTTTAGATTTAAATTCGGATTCAAAATTATATTGATTTATATCTCCCAGATCGAGCTCAAGTTTTTTTATACTAATTCTATGTCCAGGTGGACAGAATTCATCAAATATCTCTTCAAGTAATCGATTTAAGTCTTCCTGAATGATGTCATTCAGTGAATTATGTATATCATGGGAATTTTCAGATGTATCTGAAGATATTTCAAATACACTAGTCCTCAGCACATGTCCATCTTCCATAAAAAATATACTTTACTTTTCTCCTAATAAAATCAGGATCAGCTCTTTTGAATATTCGTCCAACACTTGTTTATCATCTTCCTTAAGACCATCGATCCACTTTTTATATAGTTTTTCGAATTTCTTCATTTGACTAATACTAAACCAAAATATCCTGGTATCGATATTAGCTGGCTGATTTGTCCTTACTGTCTCCTCTACTACAGATCTGAATTCCGGATCGTTAAATCGTGCTGTCCAGGCTGGAAAGATCATGGATATCCTGTATTCAAAAAAATCCTCTGGGATCAACGGTCCGTTTTCATCATTCTGAATAAAGAAGTCAATTTTCTCCTCAAATGGAACGATATCATCTTCATCAGACATAAAACGATAAAGTTTTTCCTTCAGCTCATGAGTATGTTCTACGGAAATATCCGGATTAACGCTGACAAAACTTATGTTCTGATCAGATACATTAAATTGTATTTCAAAATCTTTCGTACTGGTTGTTTCTACCGAATAATACTCTTCGCCGGTTATAAATGGTTTTAATTTTTTAACCATTGCAAGTCTTTCTGAGAAAGTAAAACATTGCTTACTTCTCAGTAGTCTGTTCCCATTTTCATCGAGAATATAAATACCAAATTTGCGGTCGTTCACATCCGGTCTGAGCAAGATATGTTCAAGAAGGTGAATTCCTTCGCATTTTAGATTTAGTTCCTTGATCAGTTCGATCAAACCAACAACAACACTTGAAGCTTCTTCTTCACTTTCGAAAGACCCTAGTGCAATCGGTGATGAACTACCGGGAGTAGAAAATGCAGCAATAAATCTTCCTTCCTTATGATTATCAGGCCCAACCTGGTAATTTTCCAAAATAAGGCCCTCTTTCAAAAATTCTTCATCAATTTTTCCTTCAGAAAAAATGCTTAATGAGTTAAATATCTTTTCATCAACTTCATTTTCTCCCAGTTCCTCAAGATCGATATAATCGAAATTTTCCTCGAAGTATTTTTTATCAATTGCCCCTTTAGGTTTTCCTGGTTTTTTGACTTTTTCTGTAATCGCTAATTTTTGCTCTTTAAAATGATCAATCAGGGAAATATTATCTGATATTTTACTATCATTGATCGAATAGAAATTTAATCCCAGCAATACACTTAGCTTAACTTCTAAACCGGCAACATTCCCTTCATTGCTGAATTCCTGTTGATAATCAACACCTCTGTTTCTGTTTTTATTGATAAAAGGAATAAACTCCAGGAGTCTTGTTTTATTTTTTAACAAGAAATCATCTGTTTCCTCAGGGAAATAGTACTTGAAAGATTGCGTGCCAACTTCGGGAAATGACTCTCCATGAAGTGCCAGTAAATAGTCCAGAAATCTTCCTCTACGATCAACATAATCATCTGTAACTTCAGTAAGACTTTTTAATCCCTCCATATAATTAGACGGAATAACCTGTTGTCTAAAGCTTATCGGATCAATTCCTTCATTGGCAGTTCTGTAAAGCTTTTCTGCATAAGGGACTTCATCAAGTGTTTTATAGAAATAGGTGCGCTTTTCAGTGTTTTTAAAAGAAAGTAATTCTCCTACTCCTGATAATTGAGCCAGGTAGTTCACCAAAATTTGCTCAAAAAGCATCAAATACCCTTTTAATTGCAGAACTTGTGCCTTTCTCTCCGGTGTGGCTGAAGAAGAAATACCGTCAATTCCCAATCCATAAACCTGCGGAAAATGATTTTGAATTGAAAAATAAGAACTGGTATCAACCTTTTTTCCTTCCGGTACCTCGATTGTTTCCTCACTAAGGCGGTAAACACGCTTATTTGCTGAACGGAGTTCGTTTAAATATCGTGCGACTTTTTGTGTTTCGATATGGGTATAACTTACCCTTCCTTTAGTCAGTTCGATTGGAAGCTCCTCCTCGAATGCTTCGAGATTTGTTTCCAGCCTTGGCAGCATTCCAAAAGGAATATCAACCTGGTTATAATGAAATTGACCATCGGCTTCAACAAATAAATTTTTAACACTGCTCACTCCTTCAACCTGCATAATGACCTTCATCAATTCAGAAATCATTATCTTATCTGTCTTAGGAGGTAATTCATCCGTTTTAATGAATCCGTGTTTCAGAAGAGGTCCCTCAAATATATCATTCAGCGTATATCCTTCTTCGATCAGTTCCTGTAAAGAATAGAATTTCATCTGGGGACAAAGGTATTCATCCACTCTGTACAGTAATTCGCCCATTACTTTTTCTGCACTTACTGTCCCGCTGAGCTCTATTTCAGCATGAAGTACCACCGGCAGATGTTCAAGAATGTGGATCTCTTCGATATCTTCACAAAGATTTCTATTGTTAAGAAAAACTTTTCTTGCCTTATCCAGCACATTAGATCTGGCAGATTTTGAAGTGATGTTTTCATCGATATCAAGAAGAATACTGTAAAGGCCATTCAGTGAGTTCTTATTTCTATCAATCGGTTGTAACCAAACATTTTTTATTTCAAAAACGGAGTCAAAAAGCAACCTCCTGTAATCATTAATAGTCAATGCATTACAAGGTAAAACCTGGTCAGGCCTGAAAAAGGAATGTTCATTTTCTCCTTCCCGAAATAACAGATCCTCAATATTAAAATCCGTTCGGTAAGCGAGCTCTGTAATTGCAAAACACAACTGTTCCAGAATGGTGACACCCGGATCATGAGAATTGAAGTCAGTCCAGTATTCACCTGCCAATTGCTGAATTAACTTTATCCCCTCAGCCCTTAAAGAGTCATAATCAAATTGCTTTCCCTTTTTATGCTTCTTCTCTATAAATGTTGGTTGAATCATTGAAAAAAGTTCCCCTGTTAATTATTGTTCAAATGATCAAATGACGAATTATTAATATTAGAATTGTCAGCTAATTGATGGTTAGCCTGTTCATTCAATTTACCGATCAGCTCGTATACTTCTTCGAAAGGTAGTTTACCAAGACCTTTAAAAATCATATTTCCTTCTTCAACTGTCACTTTCAATATTAATTCCTTCTTATTATTTTCCATTACTCATCTTTTAGTCCTAAACTATCATCCATAAAAGTGTCATCCCACATTCCTGCAATGTGATAATTAACATAGAAATCGCCGCCGTAATCACATCTTGTTCGCATTTCAAGCTGGTAATTGTAAGTTGTTCCGGTCCATCTCAACCTGATCATGTTACACCTTACGCCATAATATGCCTGGGTAATTCGGATCTTACTTTTTGACTTACCGAACGTTGATAATGCCAGGGCGTGGATCAGGGCGTATTTACCGGTCTTTTTCTTTCCTGCCCCTGCCACTACTTCAAAAGCATGGCAACCATTGAGTTCTGAAACTACAGGATGCCATTTACCATCTGCAGGAATTTTTCCGGTATGGAGCTTTCCTTTTCTGGATTTCATTCCTACAGTACCATCAACATCAAGTTCTTCCTCCGGATTTTCATTATTGATTCCGACTTTGCCATCGTGTTGAAGAGTCATGATACTATCTCCAAGGCGATTATTGATATTCAGGTTTGAATTACCCCTGTTCACATTAAAACTCCAGGCAGGACTTTTATCTTCGATACTCTTGTAAAAACTGACCAGCTTCTCAGAAGTACCGATCGGTGAAAGCATCAGTCCTTCGTCGGTAGTTTTAGAAATACCATCGTCAACCCTGTTTATTACTGAGTCGATCAGATCATTAAAGTTGTTTTCAGTAGGCAAATTACCTTTTCTGAAAAATCCCCGAAGTGTCTCTCTGTTTTGTAATGGCATATTCGTATAATCAAAAAGTTAAATTCTTTAATCTTCAATAATAAAATCGTGTCCCAGTTCAAGGTAATCGATACCAGCCTGTCTGGAAACTTCTTCAGATTTGTTGATCAACACAGACAATTGATGTTCCGGAGCAGGAACAAGTACAGACCACGGCTTTGTGGCTGTCAGCGATGATTTTTCTGAATTAACTCGTGCAGTATCAATCAATTGGTGATTTCCGTGATAATCACGAGCCACCTGAATCATCGAAAAGCGAGTTATAAATTCGACATATGGCAGTGTTCTTAAAAAGCTCAAAATATCTGAACTGTGAACAGTACCGCCTAGTTCTACGTTCCTGTTTTGTGATTGCAGAGTACCTGTCAAATATCTATTTATCTGCTCATTAAGCTTCTGGATATAATATCCATAGTTGTACCCATCGGAAAACTTAACAGCACAAATTATCTTAATCCGCTCATAATGCGGGTTTCTAACTTCAAGTTTGATAAATGGAGAGATCAGGTGGTTCAACCTATCTTTAATATCATAGAGTAATTCACTACTTGCCATCGGCTCACTTTTATTGACAGCATTATCAGCGCCTGGAGTTACGATCATCAGAATATTTCCGGGAGCGTGAACCTTTTCGCTAGACATATTTGGCAGGCATGTAGCCCGGTAAACTTCAGGGAATTCATCCAAAACCAGGCGTTCGTAATCCCAGATTGTAATTGCCCGTTGTTTATGCCTCAGCCTCTCACCTACTCCTGTATAAAAAGAATTGTCATCTTCCTCCGACTTTCCTCCAAAAGAAGGCAAAGGCTGTGTAATTCGCTGGATTCCCTCGATATTATTGACTGATCTTTTTACAGTAAATGCCGGTAACGGATTATCCAGGTAATCATCTTCAAGAATTGAATCCGATGATAAACTGGCAGTGATCACCTGCGTTCCTGCAGACAGCAAACTGGAAGCCGCTTCAGCATTTTTTACTGCAGCTGCCCGAATCCAGAAAAGATCTTTATCAAGGGTCGAATTACCGGTAGAAATATCCCCCGGAATCTCTATAGTAATAATACCGGTTCTAAGGAACCTGTTGGTTTCGTCTCTAAGTATTTTCGACGGAGCAAGAGTATACCACTTATCATTTGCGAGGTAACTCCATTCGATCTCCGGCGGATCAATTTCAGATGAAATAGTATATTCATCGATCATCTCCACAAACAAGTTGAGTAGTTGTGGTGCTCTGATACCTGAAAGACCAATTAATAAAGCTCCTTCGTAACCAAATCCCGGTAGCAAAATAGTTGACTGTGCTGCATTATCCGGATATACCAGGTTTTCACCATGTGGATGGAGATAAAAGAGCTGTCCGGCATCATTCTGTTTCTTTGAATCCCGCTTAGATCGATCAATTAATGAAATAGCAGATGAAGCTTCATAATTAAGCGATAATGAACTGATCTGTGGAGTATAGGGTTTCTCAGGTAAATCCTGTTTACTTTTTTCTTTATTCTTCAGTAATCCCGTTCTGGAATTTTCGATCGTTACTTCAGAGAGAATGGCCGGATAAACATCATGTCCGAAACCATTTCGTGGATTCACTAATTCTAATCGAATAAAACCTCGCTGAGTTCCTGCGGAAAGATTTACGTCCTTATTAATCGCAGAATAATTAGGAGCCTGCTTTATCTTGCTAATATCAATTCCTGAAATAACGGTATGCGATTGCAATGGAGCTGCAGGTGAAGGAGCTTTAAAAGCACCCTTATCTTTCGTTCTAAATAACTTAAATTTTTGCTGTTGATCTTTTTCTAATGGTTTCCAGCCACCATTATCAAGAACTGAAAGGGCAAACTCAAATGAGGTGTTATCGATATCAGACTTATATTCTTTATAATGTTCTGAGAAACCACTTTTATGATCCGGAAGGTCGAACCAGTCAATATTGACTTCAAGATTATCAATAGATTTTTGAAAGACCTCGTTAGATCCGATGGTCATATAAGATCCGGCCTTGGGCATTGGACCAAATGGAATAAACGGGGCATTATGATTTAAGCGCCCTATCTGATTGTGAACCTGTAGATTCTTGTACTCAGAAACTTTTACATCAAATTGAATCTGTTCTAAAACCAGTGAACTGATCAATGAAAATGGATAGGTAAAAGTCTGATCATTTAATTCAAATTTGATAACAGGTAGATCAGTATTTAGATTGCCCTCATGAATATCTTTTTTATATCCAACGATGGATGGAGCACTCTTATCTATATCGAAGTTTATCCTTAGCGCTTTCTTTTTTACATTTTGAGTAATAACATACCTGTTTACATTTAACCATCCTTCTGACGAAGTAAGCCTGATATTAAATGCATCAGAAAAGACCTTAACAAACACTTCTTCAACTGAGTTTTCATATTTGATACTAAGGTCTTTTAAATATTCTTCAAGGTGCTCAAAGGATGACTCAGAAAACTGCAAAATGATCTGCATCTCTCTCACTCCTTCAGATAAAAACAAAACCGGAGAAGATATCGCAAAACCAATATTTGCAGTATCCATTGTTCGTTCGTTTTGTCCTTTTCCCTGCTGGGATTCCCCAAATACTGCATAGGGCTTTTTCACCTTTAATTCAGAATATCCGCCTGTAGAATAATGTTCCTCAGGAAAGTCATTTGTTAATACATTATTAACTAAAATTCTCTCCTTACCTTTAACATTTAAATAATTCCGGTCAACAAAGATTGATTTCAGCTGTTTGATTTCAGCTTTATTTACCAATATATTATTATCAGCTATATAAATCTTATCCTTTTTACCCGATTTGAGTTCGGCTAAAAATTTTGTTCCTTCCTGAATATTGACAAACTCAGCTTCATCATTAAGTTTAAACTGAAGATATATCTTATCAAGCTCTGAACCTTCCTTAACCTGACGAAGGATCCTGGTAAAATAAAAATCAAGATGCTTTGTAGTCAGTTCATTTAACCCATCCTGGGCATGTTTAAAAATATTCAGGAAAGATAAAAATAAAGCGATTTCCGGATAGTGGATATCACTTCCCAAAGATTGCCTCAGGTAATCAGGAGTCTTACTTTTTAAATACAATAACGTTTCATAAAAGCTTTGAAAAACTTCCTGTAATTTCTCCGGAGAATCTTTGAAGGTGATTTTATCAGATTTTTGGTCTTTATTTAATTCCCATACTGAACTAAAGTCTCCAAATTCAAAGGTTTTTTCTGCTTTAAGTTCTTTTAATGAGGTGATCGATTTAAGATCGTCCAAAGACTTATTCAGTTTTGAAGAAATGGCATTGTAGATCTCATTTCGAATATTGATCTGTCCCTGAGTAAAGTCCTCAACATTTTTTAATTCATTAAACCACTCATTAAAGTTTAATGCCAGTGAGTAAACTTCTTTTAATGCTCTTAAAAGATATTTAATTTTTCTTGTCTCTTTCTTAAACAATCGGGCTTTAGAAATAGCTTTCTTAAAGCGATCTTCTATTTTTCCCGGTTCACTATCAATGATTGCCGCAAGAATTACCGTTTCATCAGAGAAAAAATAAGACCAATCGCCTTCAACTTCATTTCTGTTGTTAAAGTATTTTATCAGTTTTGATAATCCCTTTGTGTAAACCAGAAGATCTTCAAAAGAACGTTCGTCAATTTTCACGTACTGGTTATTCAGCGCTTTGAAAAAACGACTTTTTTGAGTTGTCCCACTATTCCCCTTTATTGATATTTTACCTGCTTCCATTCGCTGCTATTATCAATACCTATTTAATTTTATCTTTTGATTTCAGATCAGTTCCTTCTATTATGTAATAAGGGTAGACCATATTAGTTCTCACGTTAGTCTTTCTCACCGTATAAACCAGGTTGATATGAACAAGACCGTCTTTTTCGCGATCGGGTATTACTTCTACCTGGTCCAGGTTAATTCGTGGTTCATGATACAAAACAGCCATTTCCACTCTCATCCTTATTGTTTCTATCAGAGAGTTGTTGATGGATTCAAAAGCCACAAACTTCAGATCACATCCATAATCAGGATTCATTATTCGTTCTCCCGGCTTGGTTGAAAGAAGGATCTGTAAGCTTTCCCTGATATCATTATCTTCAGAAACCAGTACTACACTTCCGGACCTCTTTTCAAAAGAAGGGGGAAACTTCCATCCTACACCAAGAAATGATTTTTTATTTTTCATTTTGTTTACTTCTAACCTCCAATTAAAACTGTGGGCTCCCCCATTACTATAGAACCACCATGAGCTGTAGTATCACCCATTCTTGCTGCCGGCATACCACCAATCATCACTGTTCCGGATCCCACTGCGATCGTATCCGGTGGACCGGAACAAACACACATATCACCAACTCTTGCAGCTGGAACACCAGCAATTAATACTGTTGGCTCACCGACTGCTACCGGTCCACCCACATGGGGTACTGTTCCCGTGACCATCGGGCAAACATGATTATCTCCTATTCGAGCTGCTGGTAGCATTTATTTTAATTTATCTGTACTAAACTTCCTTTTATCACAGCAGTAGCCGATGCAGATAACTCTGCCTGGGCTCCTTCAGCAGCAAATTTTGCTGAACCCGCCATATTAACATTGATTCCTTCACCATTAAAATCTCCGGTTGCCTTTACCACCGTATCCTGACCCGATTCCATGGTGATATTTCCCTTAGCATTAAGTACAATATCTGCATCGGAAAGCAAACTGATCCCGGCATCAGACATTTCTACAGTATTCCCATTTTCTTCATTGACTAAAATGATTTTTTTCTGATCATCATCTAACGTGAAAGTATTTCCTCCAGGCGTAGAGATAGTCAGAATTTTATCGGCATCATTGAATTTTATTTCCAGTTCTCCTTTGGTGAAAATTGATTTTGTCGGATTTTCTTCTTCCGGAGTGTACTTAGGTTTTTTCTGTTTACCATACAGTGTACCAAGAATCACAGGATGCTGGGGATCATCATTTAGAAAACCGATCAAAACTTCATCACCTATTTCCGGGTAAAAAAACATCCCTGCGTCAGCCGTGGCATAGGTGTTTGATAATCGGGCCCATAAAGGCATGTTATCTTGTTGCAATGTTGGTATGGTGACCTGAACCCGGTAATTACCATCAGGATCTTCATGAATTTGTTTTACCAGTCCGGCATGGAGTCCCTGAATAGCAGGAGCCAATCCTGATGCTGGCTGACTATTTATATATGGTCTTTCTTCGGTATACCAGTCGTAGGATAAGCCTAATCGAAAATCTGTAGTCCAGTCTCCTCCTTCGATGATATGAGTAACACCGGAGATATAATTTTTACCGTTGAATTGCTTACTCAATCCTTTCAGTTCGATAAAATTGCCCGGATTGACGTAATAGTTGCCTAAAACTGTCATATTACCCCGAACTTTAGCCATCCTTGAACGGGTGATCTTAGCATCGGCCCATGCTTTTAACATAGATTGCTGCATAAATGCTGGTGATTGAAGAGGTACATCTTCAATACCAAAAACAGAAGCCAATTCCTCTGATTTTTTCTCACCCACTTCTACTTCACCCGGTGCTTCACCTGAAGCATCAATTAATTCCAGGTTAGATGAATCCCAGGCATAGGCATTCACTGCATTAAATTGGTTTCTTGCATCGACATCACCATTAAATGCCAGTAAGCCTGAACCATGACCTACTTCCAGCACTGCTTCTTCAGCAAGATCTATTTTCTTAATTGTTAACTTGTCATCACCAGTGTTTACCAATAGCCCGTTAATATCAGACCTCATTAATACAAAGTCCCAATCTGTCGAATGATGTTGAACCAGCTCAGGATGTTCTGTTTCTGAATCCTCCACTTCAAACTCCATTTCGTAATCACCAAAAATTTTATTGATTACATCAGAATCAGTTGATTCAAAGAATATTCTATTTTTCCTGGCGAGGGTAAGCTTTACTGCTTTGTGCTTACAATCAATTACAAACCGGGAGCTTCCGGATCTCATAATCCGGAGATTTTGTCTGACTATAACTCCTTTGAATATTGTTTCTTCTTCGTTTTGGTATCCGGCTTTAATTTCGATTTCATTTCCTGCACTAAACAGGTCATCGTTACTTAAATCAAAGCCCTGACTTTCACCCACTCCACCGTCGGTCAATTCGACTGTAGCAGATGATACCTTATTAATTTCTTTATCTACCCGAATGAATATCACACCGTACTGACCTGGGAGTTCATCTCCGTTGACCATTACAGTATAAGTTACCAGCCCACTTTTCTCTATCAGATTATTCATGGATAATTATTTCTTTAATGGTGGAAAACTAAGTTCCATTCCCGGCTCCAGATCTCTGAAGCTGGTTAGCCCATTGATTTGAGCTACCTGGAGATAGTACTTGGTATCTCCATAAATCTTTTTACACAGTTGAGGAAGATTATCACCTATTTTAACCGTAACCAAATGTGACAGATCGGGTGAATTTTTATTTAATCGTTTGGCCTGTTCTTCAAGAGTTCGGGCACTAACAAATCCAAGGTTGACCTTTGCCCGAAGGGAATCTCCATTTGGCGCAAAAAGAGTATGAGTAATGTTCATACTTTCCATCCTGCCCTTGAATGCCAGAGATTGTCCCCACTTAAGACCAACAAAAGGAGTTTCGTGTGCTTCGCCGATATAATCATAAAGTAGCTTTTTAAGCTCTTTGATCTTATCTCCTACTTTAATCACCTCTCCATTTGCTCCAGTCCCATCAAACCAAATCTCAAATTGTAGCTTTTCAGAATTTATATTTTCAAAACGTTGTTCGGATGCTTCAGAATCTCCGGGTTGTTCAGCATTATAACTGATTGACAATTGGTTAGTAATCGAATTAGGATTCATATACACGAACATTCTTCCGATCTCATCTTTCACATCGTATGTTGCAGAAGAATACGCAATGATTTCTAATTTTTTTAAAGCAGAAACTTCAGCCTCCATCTTTTATCTCTCTTTTTTCATTTCAAGCAGATGCATTACCTTTTCGACGCAATCATCTACAATTTCCTTCTTATCAATTTTCAGGGATTGATCATTTTTAATGATATTACGCCCTTCATTTACATTGATCCTAACTATTAATTCCTTTATCTCAACTGGCATATCAGGTCAGACTTTCTTCATACCTCTGGTAGGCCAACTCAATCGTCTCGACTACCAATTCATTACCTTGACTGTTTAAACCATTTACAGACCATTTTACCGGGTAAGCATTAAAAATGTCCAGGAGAGTAATGGTTCCTGATCATCTCCCAGTAACATGACTGTTATATCCTTTGGCTTCACGGGACTTGAAAACCCCACCTCAAAAGTTTGCTTACACCAGTCTACAAATGAAGAACCGGCAGCACACTTCCCTCTTTTTAAGACAAGATTGGGATATTTCAAAGGCTGGGGCAACCGATGAATAAACCGGTTTTCCCCACCCTCTTGAAATTCTTCAGTAGGCATTTCAACCGAAATACCACTTGCTTCCGTGAAGCTATTATCATATTGTTTCGATTCACCGGCCTTAGCTCCGGCTTGCTTCGATAAAAAAACGGCAAACCTGAAACCGGGAATCGGATAATTAATGTCTGCCATATTTTATATTATGATAATGACTGAACAATACCTTCATGAGCAAGTTCGAGCGTTTCCACTGCGATCTCATTAGCATCTGACTTAAGGTCAGGACCAGAGATTTTAGTAGGAAAGGCATTTGATACAGTCCAAACCATCACAGGCTCATCTTCTTCATCTAAAAGAGTGATAATAATATCTTCTCTTCTTTCTTTGTTTGTCTGTACATCTTCAAACCACTCATAAAAAGTAAGGTCATCTCTGAATACTCCTTTTTTAAGAGTAATCGTACCATGTTTTTTCAAACCTGGAATCTTACGGGTTACTAACTCCGGATCATTTCCAGATCTGTACTCAATGAACTGAGTTTCCATTTCAAGGCCGGTTACTTCCTGGAAACCAACCTCAACATCGCCCCACTCTACCTGAAAGTGGAACTTAGGTACTGGCCATAGTTCTTCTGCCATAACTTTTAGTGTTTATTCGTTAATGTTTTGTTTAAAAGATTAAGATTCCTGCATTTTTTGCTGGAAAGTGATCACGATAAATTCAGCTGGTCTCGATACAGCAACCTTCACTGAAACATTCATCACTCCATCCAATATATCATTAGGAGTCATTGTGCTTCCCAGTCCTACCTGAACATCGTAAGCATCAGCAGGAGTTAAACCTACCAGACCACCCTGTCTCCAGATATCGTTAAGGAATGAATTGATCATGCTGCGAACCAATACCCATGTTCCAGAGTTATTCGGCTCATAAACATATGCTTTAGCAGCTTTTTTGATTGATTGCTCAATATAAGTGATCGTTCTTCTAACGTTAATATATCTCCAGTCCTGGCTGTTTCCGTCTAGTGTTCTTGCACCCCAAACTGTAGTCCCTTCACCAACGAAAGCTCTGATCGCGTTGATCGATTTTCCTGAAGGAGTAACGTTTAGATCTTCCTGGTCATCCTGAGTTAGTCTAACCATTGGAGCGATCGCCTGGCTTACAGTAAGGTTTGCAGGAGCTTTCCATACACCTCTTTCTCCATCGATCATAGTATAAACACCCGCCATTGCAGCACTTGCAGGCAATACGTTAAGGTGAGTTTTGATCTTTTGAAGGATTTTCTCAAATGATGGGCTAATTACTTTTAAAGTCTGAGTAAGAGATGAAATGTCATCAACATCACCGATCTTATTGATCTCTGCTTTGATCTCATCAGCTTTCTTCGCATTTGGTGCGCTTGCTTCTGCCTCTTTGCTTAATAATTCTTTTAACTTATCAGTATTAGAAATATTAGCGTAGCTAAGTTCTTCGTTTTGAACTACAGAAGTATAAACCCATGGGTAATAAGCCGCACCGTAAGCTAAAAAGTTTGATCCGATTCCTTCGCGGAAACGAGTGATCACATCATTCTTGTCGTAAGAACGAGCCTTTGTTCCGTCAAATACATCAAGAATCGCAAACCTGCTTTTCGTTCTGTAGCCACAATGAGACAACATATCTTGTTGTAGAGCAAAGCAATCTGCTTCTTCAAGCATTACTGCTTCCGGAACAACAAGCATTGTTGGTTCTTCTTCACCATATAGTGAATCAAGTGCTTCCTGTAAAGCCTTTTTGGAAATAGCATTTTGCTTTAGTTCTGTGGTTGAAGATGGCTGTTTAGCATCTTTTCCGTCTTTAGATTTTGCAGCAGGAGCTGAAGATTTCACCTCTGAATAATAACTTCCGGCAGAAACTACCCAGCAAGTACTTCCTCCGTTTGCAAAGAAAAGCCTGATGCTGTCATAAAGCATAAATCTTGCTTTGTTATCAGAAACAATTTTGTATCCATTGTTTCCGATTTCAAAGTCATAATCTTCATTTGCATCAGCAGACTGAACATTAAAAGTTGTTGTCGGGCCTCCTCCGAAGATGTTATAAAATTCAGAAAGTGAGGAAATTCTCACTGGCTTGTTGATTAATGAGCGTCCGTCGCGACGTGCTTTTTCAGTATAGCCGATAAAGGCAGGTACTGCAGTTGGCACAGCTGCAACAGAATTCGAAAAGGCGTTCTTTTCTTCTACGTAAACGCCTGGCGTTGCTAGATTTTGTGACATAGTTGATCAGTAATTGGTTTTAAAAAGATCATACATATATTAAAATTTCAGAATATACTTTACTATCTGCCGACCGTGACTCAGGAATTATCCTATCCGGAGGTGGTGCCGGCATGTGCTTTAATATCACCTTATTACCAATGCCGGTAGATTTTCTAACAAGCTGGAAATGGTGATGAGTAAATTCGTGCATAGCTATTGGAATAGCTGATTCAAAGCTTATCGCCTTTTGCCCTGTGATCAAATCAGTTGACTGAGGCTTGCTGAATTTAATTTCTTTATCATTCGTCTCAACTCTCGCTTCCTCAATTCCATTGACATATTTTGAGACGATCAGGTATTTCCAGTACGTCTTCCTTGCCTTAAAATTGATTGAGTATTCATGGCTTTGAGGATCATCACCTTTAGATATATCACTCACGATTTTTTTACAATCATTTTTATTCAGAGTGATATTGATCAAACCCAAAGGTTTGCTTTTAACTCTTTCACTTAAGCAAACAATTTTTTCAGTTTGTTTTTTATCTTTTCTGATATAATAGACACCTGTTCCAATAGCAGGCATATAACACACGGGGTGTTCTTTGGGTGTTGCACTAAAAATTACATTTTGATCATTGTCAAGAATTTCAATTTCCCTATAATCATCACTAACTATCTCTCCCGGTTGTAATGCCTTTACAAATTCTTTTTTTGAAACATGATCATCCTGATGAAGTTCTGACCCTTTTGATTTTTCGAAACAAAGAATGCCTTCATGTAAATCGAGTGGCAGGCTGGTATAATTCACCAATGAAGTATCAGAACAATAGACCCAAAAATTCAACTCCAGTCCTTCAGATTTTCCAAGCTTATCAGCAAGGAGATCTTCCTTTTCTTTATCAAATAAAATCACCAGTTCATTATCACGATTACGTTCCAGCAAACCATGTTTTTCTAATTTTAAAGCAGTTTGAAAAGTAGGTTCTATTTTCATAAACTTTGCTTTGCCACTATCAAAGTAATCATGGTTTAAAGAAAGCGTGATCAGCTTATTGAACTTAAACTGTAATTTTATCATCCTTTATATATTTGTACCTAATCCGGTAAAAGGTGCCGATCCGGCCCCAACATTATTTTCATCAAAAGATATTACCCGAACTTTATAGAGTATAGAAGGCATATATTTTCCTCCCATCGAGCCCCACAAGTGACTAAGGTTTTGCAGATTCTGGTTATAAATTTCAAAAGACAATTTTTCTATACCCGGATCAAGGTCTGGAGTATTCTGATGATTCATCACTTTATGCGATTGAAAATAGCTGATTACCCCTGACAAATATTTAAGACCTTCAGGATAGTTCAACCCCTCAAAAGCAGCTGTAATCAAAATGAAAAGATTCATTTTCACCGGTCTAGGAGATCCCACCACAGGGTTTTTCTGGTTAATGGTTTCCTGTTCCAAATTAGCCAGGGTAAGTATGATTTTATCCGGTTCGGTAACACCGGCAGAACCATCCATATTGATAATATTTGAAATGATAACCTTCTCTTCAGGTTGCCTGAAGCGGTTTGACAGGTAATCATTTAATGCATCTGCAACAGATTGTACAGCTGAATAGATCATTGGTTGTTTATTAAAAAATTGTCCGGTTGATAGACGTTTATTCTTAAAAATTTAATTCCACCTGTTTACGGCAGGTCTTTTTCTGTTAAAAATTTTCTACTGATAAATAATATTATAATTGATCCGACAATAAATCCACATAACAGAAAAGCCACATCTCTTACTGCTGTATATTTCATTGCGATAAATACTACCGCTAATAAAACTATGATCAACAAGGCCAGTGTACTTTTAATAGCGATCCCAAACATCCGTTTAAAACGGCATCCCCATCGGTATAAAGCGTAAAAACCAAATATTGAAACTCCAAAAAGAGCTCCAAAAACACCTATAAGCGGTCGTGGATTAGTAAATAATCTTTGTGGATTTCTCATTATTCTGTAAGCAAGACTCATAATCCTGCGAAATGAGAAACGGCTGCCGCTGACTGACGCCTTCACAGCAGCAGCCTTGCTTTCAGACAGTGCAAATTTGGCTGCAAGCAATTTCCACAATTCGGTGTAGCCGTTATCATAACCTAAAGCCCAAATCCCTACACCTCCAAGATTTTGTTCATTTATGTAATCGTATTTCCTACTTAAACTAAGACTGTCATCATACCACAATTGCCTGTAATTATTAGAATTATCCCGGTAAACATAAAATTTACTCTTACTGACATCATCCTCACAACAAGCCAGGTCACCATGTTTTTTCCTGATATTCCGGTAGGTAGTCGTACCGATATATTTTCGTGCTTTAGAAGGGAATTTAAGATCGTAAGTCATCCACTCAGAGCCATAATATGGCAAACCAAGAAGTAATTTATTAGCGGGAGTTCCTGCTACAAGATATTCATTTACAGCACTTTGCAGGTTGTATTCCCACCATAGCTGTCCACTTTGTAATGGCGCTACAGGACCTGCAACGGAACTATTTGCACCGTAATATTCATAACCCATGATCACAAAAAGGTCAACATGTGGAGAAAGTTGTCTTATTTCAAATACTCTGTTAAAATCAATCGGAGGAACTGCAATCGTAATTAAATAATCCTTATCGATAGATCTTAAACTTGATGAAAGATCAATAATAAAATTTGTGAATTGCTCCCTGCTTGCTCTTGGAATATTCTCAAAATCTATATTAACTCCATGAGCTCCCCTTAACCTCAATAAGTCGATCAATTGATCAATAAAGTTTTTCTGAGCCTTTTTACTGGAAAGAAAAGTAAGGTTATTCTGAGCACCAAAATTTGTAACACTTAATACAACTTTGGTTCCATTGGCCTTTGCAGAATCGATCAATGCTGTTGTTTTCCAATCGTGTACAGTTTTATATCCTCCGGTGCGTGGATTTAATTCATAAGAAAAATAAGCGATTACGGAGAGAAGGGAAAAATTATAACTTTTATAAGCATCACCCATCCAATATGGATGCCATCCCAAGACATTTTTTGTAGTATCAAGAACGTGTTCTTTCTTGTAAACATTATTATGGGTAATTCCCATGTATTTACTCCACTGTTTTTCTTTGGAATATTCCTTTGAAGGCCTTCTCTTTTTAACTGATAGAACCCTACTTTCAAATTTTAAGGAGTCGATCGCATCCTTTTCGATAAGACCGGCATCAAAAGAAAGATCTTCCATTGCAGTCATGAGAGAATCTTGCGATTCAGCCTTCTTTTTAACCATCTGAACACTGTCAGATTGCGCTGATTGCTGACCCTCTTTTTTAACTTCTTGCGGTGAATTTTGTGGTGTTTTTTCCTCTATTGAATTCTCCCTGATAACCTGATTGAACTTGTCTTTAAGCCCATCTTGTGCAGAGATATTTTCGGTTAATAGAAAGCATACCAATCCAAACAATACATAACATATTTTGGAAAGCATAATTAATACAAATCCTGTTTTATTCGTCAAAAAATTTACAGCACAATTAAATTAAAAGCTGCTAAAATAAATCGGTTAAAAAATTAACCGGGTTGAAAGATCTAATTATAATTTTATCAACAAATATATAATTTATGAAAACAATTTATTTATTTGCTGACTCAACTACGCGACGATATTAATACATTAAAATCTTTTAACCAATGAAATTATTATTTTTTGTCATATCACTATTTTTAACTATTGGATCTACCAACACATTAAGCGCTCAAAATCAAACAGATAGCAAGTCAAAGCAGGCAGCAATAGAAATATTAAAAAATTTACAACCCGGATATTTCGGTAATGCAGAGAACTGTATTCCATACAAAGTTTACGCAGTAAAATATTACGATTCCTGGATACTTTCTGTCGTGCAGGCTGATAATATAGATGTCTTTATTACTGACGGCCCAAGAACTGAAGAAAGTGTTTATCATGTATCTGATTTTTTTATTCAAGGATTCGTAAAAGCATTAGAAAATAACTATATCATCAAACACTCTAAGAGAACAATCATTAATGATCTTGAGATTTATGATTACTACGAACTAGACAGAGATGGGGAGATTGCTATAAAAGGATTATTAAGACTTGAACTTCCAAATACTCCGGAATGGAAGGAACCAGATTTTTTCGTATTTAAGTTTTTTCACAACCTGTTTAATCGTGCCAAGGAAAATGCTCCTGAGGCGCCAACAATCCAGCCAGCACTAGAAGAGGAAATGAATGCAATGAAAGAACAAGCTTCTCCTATTACCGATGAGGTAAAATAACAAGTATAAATATAGATTAGACCACCTTTTTTAATTACAAAAGAGGTGGCTTTTTATTTATAGGTGAATCAGTTATTTTACATATTTAAATCATTGTAATGATATAATATGAAAATAAGATTTATTCTTTTTTTGGCGTTTTTGATTTCATCAATATTCACAATTCACTCTCAAGATGAATTACATGACAAAGGAGCTTTTGATCAGTTGATCATTCGGGGAGCTACTATGATCACAGGTGATGGTGCTCCACCGATCGGACCTATGGATATTGTAATTGAAAACAATAAAATAACCAGTATAAAAAAAGTAGGGGCTCCCGGAGTACCTATAAAGGAAGATAACCGGCCAAAATTAAAAAATGGCGGAAAGGAAATTAACGCTGAGGGAATGTATGTTCTTCCCGGATTCATTGACATGCATGGGCACATTGGCGGAGGACCTAATGTAGATCCGGAATATGTATTTAAATTATGGATGGCTCATGGGATTACCACGATTAGAGAACCAGGCGGCAGAGGCCTAAAGTTTACTCAGAACTTACAGAAGAAAAGCGAAAACAATTCAATTATCGCACCGAGGATTATCGCCTATAGTGTTTTTGGAGAAGGTAGTAAAGATCCAATCACTACTCCGCAAGAAGCAAGAGAATGGGTGAGAAAAAATGCAGATAAGGGAGCTGATGGAATAAAGTTTTTTGGTGCTGAGCCTGAAATCATGGCTGCAGCTTTGGATGAGAACAATAAACTCGGCTTAGGATCAGCATGCCATCATGCCCAAATGGATGTTGCCAGGTGGAATGTTTTAAACTCAGCACGTGCCGGGCTCACCTCCATGGAGCATTGGTATGGACTACCGGAAGCATTATTTACAGATAAAATTATACAGGACTATCCGTTAGATTATAATTATGCTAATGAGCAGGATCGATTTGAAGCTGCTGGCAGGTTATGGCAACAAGCTGCTAAACCATATTCAGATCACTGGAATAAGGTTATGGACGAATTAATTAAATTAGATTTCACAATAGATCCGACATTTAATATTTACGAGGCCAGCAGGGATTTACAAAGAGCAAGGAGAGCCGAATGGCATGAAGATTACACGCTGCCTAAACTATGGGAGTTTTATCAACCCAGTAAAATTTCTCATGGGTCCTACTGGCATTACTGGGGGACCGAGCAGGAAGTTGCCTGGAAGAAAAACTACCAATTATGGATGACCTTCATAAACGAATTTAAAAACCGGGGTGGAAGAGTTACAACAGGATCTGATAGCGGGTTTATTTTCCAGCTTTATGGATTTGCATATGTTAGAGAACTGGAACTTTTACGAGAAGCAGGTTTTCATCCATTAGAGGTTATTCAATCGGCAACATTAAATGGAGCAGAAGCTTTGAAAATGGCAGATCAGATTGGTACAATCAGGGTAGGAAAGCTTGCCGACCTTGTTATAGTCGAGGAAAACCCGTTAGAAAACCTAAAAGTACTTTATGGGACAGGTGCTATCAAACTCAATGATCAAAATGAAGTTATTCGGGTGGGAGGAGTAAAATATACTATTAAGAATGGAATTGTGTATGATGCCAAACATTTATTAAATGAAGTAAAAGAAATGGTTGATCAGGCTAAGGAAAAAGAAAACTACCAGATCAGACAGCCCGGCCTGACAAAATAATTGAAAGTATAAGTAAGCCTTTAAAAATTAAAAAGGCTTACTTATTATTTGTTGCACAAGGTTAATCCAATATAACTCGAACAGGACCTCCGGATGAACTTTGAGCAGCACCAAATCCAAAGTACCATTCACCAATAAATTCTGCATTACTTTGCGTCTGATTGATATTTCCTTTTACTGAATAATTTTCATTAGTTTCAGTATAGGTATAGTTCGCAACTATTTCATCATTAACCACGTCCCAGGTTCCACTTCCTTCCGTCGGATTGGTCTCGCTGTTAGCATCAACTTCTATAGTTCCATCCTCGAAAAAGGTGAGAGCAAAAAAGTTGTTATCACTATAGGTTCCTACAAATCTGCCTTGTACAGGATTTAAAATTTGAATTGGTATTATGATTTGTCCGGCAGAGTTTGAAACTATAACCTCAAGTTCATGATTACCATATGGCAGAAGCTTCGTCCAGGAAATCATGCCTGTGGTGCTATTAATCGATAATCCTTCAATATTTCTGGAAAGACTGAAGGATCCCTGATTTCCATTCCAGCTAATATTTGGAGCTGATGAATTACCCTCAGAGTAAAAAGCTGGATTAAAGGTTGTTTGTGAATATGAAACTTCAGGGGTCAATACCTCATCATCATCCTCACATGAAAACATGAAAGCAGTTAAAAATAAAAATGGTAGTAATTTTAATTTCCACATAATACAATAATTTTTAAATTGTATTAGTTAGTGTTTGAGAAATCGAAAGGTTACCTAAAAATTGAAATTATTTTTTGCTCAATCGACTTTATTGTTATTTAGACCTCCAAATAAAAAATAATTTACTTAGACCTTTTAATAGTATAAGTCACCATTTTAGAAAGGGAGTCTTTGTATTCTGATGAAGGGAATTCATCCAACATGGCTAATGCTTCTTCATAAAACCTGTTCATCACTGAGGTGGCATAATCTAACCCACCGGATTGCTTTACATAGTCAATTACTTCTCTGACTACTTTTGGCTTATGACTTTTATTCCTGATTTTAAAAATAATCTTTTTACGTTCGATCCAGCTCGATTGGCTAAGTGCGTAGATCAGTGGTAAGGTCATTTTTTTCTCTTTGATATCAATACCAAGAGGTTTGCCTATTTCATCGGCTCCGTAATCGAAAAGATCATCTTTAATTTGAAAAGCCATGCCTACTTTTAGGCCAAAGTCTTTCATCTTTTTGACTATCTCTTCACTGGCTCCTGAAGAAGCAGCTCCTACGGCACAACACGATGCGATCAGAGAAGCAGTTTTTTGTTTAATAATTTCGAAATAGACTTCTTCGGTAATATCCAGATGCCTGGCTTTTTCTATTTGGAGTAATTCCCCTTCACTCATTTCTCTAACAGCCTCAGAAACAATCTTGAGAAGATGAGTGTCTCCATTATCGATGGATAGCAATAATCCCCTGGATAAAAGATAATCGCCTACTAACACAGCAATCTTGTTTTTCCAGAGTGCGTTTATACTGAAAAAGCCTCTGCGATAATTTGCATCGTCAACAACATCATCGTGAACAAGAGTAGCCGTATGCAGCAATTCTATTAGTGCAGCACCGCGATAAGTAGACTCAGATATTTCACCGGTTGTACCCGCACTCAAAAACACAAACATCGGACGCATCTGCTTACCTTTTCTTTTAATAATGTAGCCCATTATTTTATCAAGCAACATTACCCTTGTTTGCATGGACTGCCTGAACTTTTTCTCAAAAGCAGTCATTTCTGAAGCGATCGGCGCCTGGATTTCTTTTACTGTGATCTGAGTCATAATTTTTATGCGACACAATATTAATATCAATTAGGGCTATTGCAAAGTAAGCACATGGATAATTGTACGTTTTTTGACGAAAAATTTATATTTTAAAGTAATTGATACAGTTATGGCAAAAATTACTACGACAATTGAATCTGATACACCTGATAAACCGATCGCAATCGATGTTTGTTATGAATCTTCTCACAAACCCAAACCGATAATTATTTTCTGTCATGGGTTTAAAGGATTTAAAGATTGGGGAGGCTGGAATTTAATGGCTGAAGAATTCTCTTCATTAGACCTTGTTGCTGTAACCTTTAACTTTAGTCATAACGGAACCACTCCCGAAGACCCTCTGAATTTTGGCGACCTGGAAGCTTTTGGTAATAATAATTACGGAAAAGAAATTAATGAAATTAACAAGGTAGTTGACTGGATTTCAAATTATCCTGCTGAAATACCAAAAGAGGAGATTGATCCTTCTAAAATCGCAATTATGGGACATAGTCGTGGTGGCTCTATGGCTTTACTGGCTGCAATAGAAAATGCTGATATAAACATTGCAATAGCGCTTGCTCCGGTATTTAACCCAATAGAAAGGATGCCTTCTGATAATATTGAAAAGTGGAAAGAAGACGGAGTTGTATATATTGATAATGCACGGACCGGACAAAATATGCCAATGTATTATCAATTTTATGAAGACACTCAGCTCAATAAAGAGCGATATAACCTCCCCGAAAAAATTGCTAAGCTTGGTAAGCCTGTTTTAATTATACATGGATCAGATGACCCAACAGTAGATTATAAAGGATCTTTAAAACTTAGGAAATTAAATGATTCAATTAAAATAGAAATAATCGAAGGAGCGAATCATGTATTTGGAATGAGTCATCCTTACCTTGACAAAACATTACCAAACCATATGAAAACAGTAATGAAAAATGTTGTTGATTTTTTAAGTCCTTTAAGGCTTAAAAAATAAAAATCCCGGTCGAGGACCGGGATTCAGGCAATTAATAACTTTTATATCTGTTAAATCTTGAATTATTTCATTTTAACGTCAACTGCATTAAGTCCTTTTCTGCCTTCGGCAAGATCGAAGTTCACTTCGTCACCTTCTACTACCTGGTCAACTAGACCTGAGATGTGTACGAAGTATTCTTTTTTTGTTTCATCATCAATGATAAATCCATATCCTTTAGACTCATTGAAGAATTTAACTGTTCCGTTTTTCATTGTAATAAATTGTAATAGTATTAATAATTGCTCAAAGGTATATATAAAAACATTCTAAAAATACAATTTAAGTATAATTTATTCAGGGTGTTTAAAAAATTAACATACAAAGCTGATTTTCAATTTATTATTAACAATTCGATAACAAACATTCAATGAAGATATTCCTTAATATTTTACAATCAGTAAAATCTTTTTCCTTAGTGAAAAACGGGTAAAATATAAACCGGTTGATCTGTCTTTAGTAAAGTTCGCTGTTCAGAATTTTCATTTGATTCTGTAGGTATTTCTACTAAAACTATATCGTTAGATTTCTGCCCTGCAACCAGTAATTCTTTTCCTCCGGGTAATATCATGAAATACCTTGGAACCTCAACTTCTGCTGAAAAAGTAAACTTCTCATTTTCTTCAAGATCAAAATAAGTAAGACTATTTATTTCGCCCCGATTGCTAACTAAAAATTTATTTCTATTGGGGAAAAACTGAATTTCGGCAGCACTACCCTTACCTTTCTCTTTATCCGTATTTAAATTTTCAGTTTTAATGTACTTGAGTTTTCCTTTATTATAATTAGCAACCCCCACTGTTTCACTCAGTTCTTCTGCTATAATCAATTTATTTCCTTCAGGATTGAATTTAACATGCCTTGGTCCATTACCACTAGGTACTGATATTCCTCTATTCTTTTTTAATAAAAAAGGCTTTTCAGAATTTGCATTATACTGGTAAACTTCTACCCTGTCGGTGCCCAGGTCCGCAACCAAAAGATTTTGATTGTCAGGAGAAAACACAAGGTCATGCACGTGGGGAGCCTCCTGTCTTTGAGAATTAATAGAACTTCCCTTATGAGCTATCGTCTGTACCCTTTCTCCTATTGCTCCATCTTCCCGGATTCTGTAAACAGAAAAATTACCTCCTGTATAATTTCCAATTAAAATATATCTTCTGTCAGGAGACATCGCCAATACACAGGGATGATCACCCATTGAAGGTGCAGAATTTATTTTTTTAATTCACCATTCTCTTTATCAAAAGAAAGAGCAGTAAGCCAGCCACCGGTAGGCGAAGCTACCTCTTCAACAGCATATAAAACTGAATTGATGGAATCATAAAGCAAATAAGAAGGGTTTGATACATCTTTAAATGTATACATATAATCTGCATCTTTTTTTTCTACATCCCATTCGTAAACTGCTATACCTTTTTCTTTTTCTGAATCGTACTTTCCTATTAATAGGTAGTTATTCTGACCACTGATATTTAAACAAATCAGTAAAAAAGCAGGCAAAAATATATTTTGAAAATTCATATTATCTAATATTAAATAAAAAGAGGAGACTAGCTCCTCTTTTTATCAAAAAACCCAAATAAACATCATTTAATGGCAAACGTAGCTTTAGAAGCACCAATAATGACATCAAATTCACCCGGTTCTAAGACCGGGGTCCCCTCCTGCCCTATAAAAGCCAGGTCAGAAGCAGAAATCTTAAAATTAAGTATGGTGGTTTCTCCCGGATCCAGATAAACTTTTTTGAATGCTTTAAGTCTTTTAACAGATGGAGTTATTGAAGCAAAATGGTCTCTAATAAAAACATCTACTGCTTTTTTTCCACCTACATTCCCTGTATTTTTCACTGAAACAGATACATTCAGTGTTCCTTCAGTTGAAATTTCTTTTTCCTCTAGTTTTAAATTTTCAATTTTAAAGTCAGTGTAACTCAACCCGTGTCCAAAATCCCACTGAGGTTGATAACCGGTCTGACCATAGGTATTCGGAATATCCTCTCTGATCTCTTCAGTAAGTTTATGATCATAATGAACAATATCTCCTGAATGTTTTGGATAAGTAAAAGGTAACACCCCTGATGGGTTTTCCACACCGGCTAAAAGGTTTGCAGCTGCCAGACCACCAAAAGTTGCCGGTCTTAAACCAAGGAGAATTGCATCAAGGCCAGGCTCTATCGAGGAAATTATTCTGGGACGTCCGGTAAAGAATACTGCAATCACCGGCTTGCCCGTATCCATTGCTTCCCTGGCTAATTTCAATTGCCTCTCATCTAAATCAAGATTATCGATCACACCGGGACCTTCAGCATATGGAGGTTCTCCTAAAGCAAGGATAATCACATCAGAACCGGATACATTACCCAGCTGATAATTACCTTTATCATCCCATTCATTGGTTGAATTACAATTAACATTCTCTTCGCCAAACACCTCTTTCATTCCCTCATAGAAAGTTTTTGTCTGTTCAGAATACTGAGATTCATCATTTCCCATCCAGGTAAATGACCAGGAACTATGTAATGGACCGAAGGCATTAGCGGTAGGTCCTGCAATAGTAATCTCTGTGTTTTTATTAAGAGGTAAAATACCTTCATTTTTAGTTAAAACCATACTTTCGACCGCAGAAGTATAGGCAGCAGTATCAAACTCAGGCTTGAACAATTCTTCTTCGGATACCGCCGGGCTCACTGGTTGAGCAAACAAACCCAAATCGGATTTTAGCTTGAGAATTCTTCTAACAGACTCATCGAGTCTTTCTTCAGAAATAGTTCCTTCTTTAACCAATTCAACAAGCAGGTCATAAAATGAATAATCATAAGGAACCATACTCATATCTAATCCGGCATCTACCGCCATTCGAACTGCTTCTTTTGGAGTAGAAGCAACCCTGTGACGAGTATGCAAACGAATAACATCTTCCCAGTCTGACACTGCAACCCCCTGGAATCCCAATTCATTTCGTAACACTTCTGTTAACCAATGCTTACTGGCATGAACCGGAACCCCATTAATCTCTCCGGAATTGATCATCACAGTTGCTACATCATTTTCTACAGCAGCTTTAAATGGAGGTAACAAATATTCTTTTAGAAAAATATCAGAAATATCAGCCGGTGTACGGTCTTTTCCACTTGAAGGCACTGAATACCCAAGAAAGTGCTTCATGCAGGCGGCAACGGCAGTATTACTTTTAAGACCATCCTCCTGGTAACCGGTTATTGCTGCTTCTCCCATTTCAGTAACAAGGTGTACATCTTCACCAAATGTCTCTTCAAATCTTGACCACAAAGGTTGACGTCCCAGTCCTAATACAGGATCAAAATCCCATGGTATGCCGCTTGAACGAGTTTGAAAGGCTGTAATAGAAGCAGATTTATGAACAAGATCTTTATTTCGCGAAGCAGCCATCCCTATATTATGAGGAAATAAGGAAGATCCCTTTAAATAAGTTGCACCATGAATAGCATCTATACCATATAAAACCGGAATACTATTCGGAGTTTCATTTTCAGCAACTTCCTGAATACTAGTCAATATATTTCTCCATGTTTCATAAGAGTAAGCATGACCTTTAACATTCAGAATACTTCCTACTTTTTTCTCTACTATAGCTTTTCGGAGTTTGTCAGGATCAATTTCAGTAGTAGAATTCTCCTTTAAAATAAGATCGATGGTAACCTGAGTCATCTGTCCTACCTTTTCTTCCACTGTCATTTTATCAAGCAAACTTTCGACAAAAGCGTTAGTATTGTTGCCTGCTGAAGCTTCAATTGTTTTCATATCAGAGCTTTTATCACAAGAGACCAACAGTGTTAAAACAGATAGAATAAATGCTATCCATAAGTTTTTCATATTTAGTTTATTTAGAGGTTAAAAAAAATGGGATTGTAAAAGTGACAATACACCATTTCCGTATTTGGGTATTGCAAATTCTATAAATAATTAAGACTGACAGGTAGATAAATGACACAACAATACATGGTATTTGTATCAGAAGCGTTATATATTAAGGATGGGTAAATATTTTTTATTAAAATAGCTATATGAAAAACCTCCCCCTTTTAATAATTCTTTTAATACTAACCCAAGGTATTAAAAGCCAAGATCTTAACAATCTTTATTTCCATCATATAGATGTGGAATTGTCTCAAAACAGTGTTACAAGATTAGTGGAAGATAAAGATGGATTCTTGTGGATTGCTACACGATATGGTTTAAACAGATTCGATGGTGAAGAAATATTAACCTTTGTTAATGACTCCACTCAAAATGCTTTGGAAAATGGTTTTGTTAGTGGATTGAACGTGGATGAGAAAAATAATATCTGGATAAGTACATATGGTGGTGGGGCCTTTTCTCTAGATAATGAAACAGGAAGATTAAGCGAATTATCTTCTGAATTTGACAATAAACTAATTACAAACTCTCTAATTGATTCTAAGGGTGTAATCTGGTTTTCTACCGAAAAATCAGGTGTGATGTCTTATAACCCAAAAAATAAAGTAGTTGATAGTTATACAGGTTTCATCAATAATGGGAAAATTACTGAAACCAGTATTGTAGGTATTGCTGAAGACTCTCAAAACAATTACTTTATAGGAACCTGGGGGAAAGGGTTATACCTATTTAATAAGAAAGAAAAAAGATTTGTCAATTATGATACCGAGAGTCATTCTTCTATACCTCATGATGTTGTTCGAACAATGTTCACCACCAAAAATGGTGATATCTGGATTGGCTTTCAAAAAGGTTTAAGAAGACTTGTTTTTAAAGATGGGGTATACAAATTTGAATTACCCACCATTGAGAATGAAGAATTTAATAAACTAATAGGTGAGACAACTATACTTTGCCTTCTTGAAGATAAAGATCATAACTTATGGATCGGTACAGAAAATGAAGGATTGATAATTCTCGATCTTAAAACTGAAGAATTTTTCAGATATTTTCGTGATCCATATAATAACCACGCATTAAAAAGTAATTCAATCTGGAACATTGCCGAATCCAAAAACGGAATTATATGGATAGGAACTTTTGATCAGGGGCTTTTTAAAGTTGATCCATACGAAAAACGCTTCATACATTATCACCAAACCCAAAAGCCGGGTAAAGCACTGAGCTACAACCTAGTAAGTGCCTTTTCCGAGCAAGGCGAAGGATATTACGTGGGAACTGATGGAGGGGGATTAAATTATGTAGTTCCGGGAGAAGAAACCAGGTATTTCAATAAGTCAAATAGCAATTTGACTAGCAACAGTATTCTATGTCTCGAACAAGATCAGGATAGCACCTTGTGGATCGGAACATGGGAAGGAGGAGTCTTCACAAAAAAGAAAGGTCAAAAGAAGATCTCCTTTTTTGACCAACGAACCAGAAATGGGTCATTTGGAAAGTATATTTTTGACATCCATAAGGATAGTAAAAACCGTATTTGGATAGCCTCCTTCAGGCATTCACTTGAAGTATATAACCCTGAAACTAATGAGGTTCATTTTTTCAGTCCGAATATTGAAGATAGAAAAATCACCTCCACTACTATACACGCTGTTATTGAAGATCAATATGGTAATATCTGGACAGCAACTGAAGGATATGGGATTGATAAAATAACCCTGACTGATGATCTGAAAACTAAAACTCTGACAAATTATTCACCTGAACATCCAATTGATAGCAAACAATATCTGAATCATGGATTTGTTTCTTCTTTTCTTCTGGATTCTCAAAATAGATTATGGGCAGGAAGTCATGGTGGAGGATTAAATTACTTTGATGAAAAATCTGAAAAGTTTGTCGCAATTACTGTAGTTGACGGACTTCCCAGTAACATGATATTAAGCATTGAGCAAGACGATAGTGGATTAATTTGGGTAAGTACAAATAAAGGTCTTGCATCGGTATCTCCAGAAGACCTCGTAATTAAGACTTACGACAAAGCTGATGGACTTCAATCATCGGAATTTACCAAACGAGCCTCGTTAAAGCTTAAAAACGGAGATCTACTTTTTGGTGGTATCAATGGATTTAATAGATTCAACCCACTAAATATACCTGAAATCCCAACTGACGGAAAAGTACTGGTTACAGATATTAAGTTTAATTCTGAAAACGGCACTCAATATCTAGTAGAAAAGAATAAAAACATACTTCATAGCAGAAATCTGAATTTACCCTATTCTTTAAATGATTTTAATATTTCATTTACCTATTTAAACTATACTCAACCGAATAAAAACACCTATCAATATAAGCTGGAGGGATATGATGAGAATTGGCAGGAAGCCGAAACAAGAAATGTGGCATACTATACTAATGTACCTGCCGGGGATTATACTTTTAAGGTAAGGGCATTTAATGCAGACGGAAAGCCTGCGGAAAACACCGCTTCCTTAAAAATTCATATTGATGCGCCATGGTATGGCACCATATGGGCATACATAGCATATATAGCAATAATTGTAAGCCTTCTGGTATGGAGAAGAAATACGATTATCAGTAGAGAAAAGTTAAAAACAAATTTAAAAATAGAGCATCTTGAATTAGAAAAATTAAAAGAGCTGGATGAAATGAAATCCAGGTTTTTTGCTAATATTTCTCATGAATTCAGGACTCCATTAACCTTAATTCTTTCACCTCTAAAAACTATTTATTACGATGAACACTTTTCAAAACATCGAAAGAGAATTACTGATATCATCAGACAAGCGGATAAACTGTTAAACCTTATAAACCAAATTCTTGATCTGTCAAAATTAGAATCGGGCAGTATAAATCCAGAATTCACAGTAATAGACGTCTCCGCTTTTTTAAAACCCGTGGTTTATTCATTTTCAGGATTGGCTGAAAAGAAATATATACGCTTTTCGGTGCGTTTTCCGGAGGAAAAGATTATTGCTTCAGTAGATGTTGACAAACTTGAAAAGATTATCACCAATTTATTATCAAACGCAATCAAATACACTCCAGAGTTTGGTGAGGTTAGCTTTAATTTGAAAAGCTCAGAAAATAAATTTTCATTTTCAGTCTGTGATACCGGAGATGGAATTGCTGAGTCGGATAAAGAAGAAATTTTTAAGAGATACTACCAAAGTTCAAGTTCTAAAAGCAGAAATGACCTGGGAACAGGAATTGGATTAGCACTGACAAAAGAATTAGTTGAATTACATGACGGTAGGATTGAAGTCGGAAACAACAATAAATCTGGCGCTTGTTTTAATGTTAATATACCTATCAATCTTACTGATATCATTCCTGAAACTGTAATAGCTTTACCAGGAGTAAAACAAAGCCTGATTGATAATATATCAGAATTAGATGTTTTAGAACCTGACTCTGTTCAATCCCAAAATAAAGAAGTAGATGATGATAATTCACAGAAACAGACAATATTAATAGCAGAGGACAACGAAGAAATTCAAAAATTTATAGTTGAATATTTAAAAGATGAATTTGAAATATTAAGTGCAATTAATGGAGCCAGGGGATTAGAAATTGCCATTGATCAAAAACCTGATCTTATAATCAGTGATATAGTTATGCCTGAGATGAATGGCTATGAACTTTGTAATACTATTAAATCAAACCCGGAGTTAAATCATATTCCTATTATCCTTTTAACAGCAAAAGCTTCTGATGAGAGTTTTGAAAAAGGGTACTATAGTGGAGCCGATGCATACCTCACAAAACCATTTGACCCGAATAAATTAAAAATGCAGATCCACAATATGCTCCTTACCGGCAAAAACTTTAAAAAGAAAATCACACAAAAGAAACATCATAAACTCACCCCAAAATCTCCGGAAATAAAAAATACAGACGAGAAATTCGTTGAAGAAATTGTCGCTATAATTGAAAAAAATATTAGTGAACCAAATTTCACCATAAATGATATTTGTAAGGAGATTGGAATGAGCCGGATGCAATTATACAGAAGATTAAAAAATGCGATCTCAATGAGTGCTAACGAATTGATTCGCCATATCCGAATGCAACGGGCTGCCCAACTTTTAAAATTAAATAAACTTTCGATTGCTGAAATAACTTATCAGGTAGGATTTACAGATCTTCAATATTTCAGAACCACATTTAAAAAACAATTTGGTATGAATCCTTCGGAATTTATAACATTGAAACAGTGAAAAACCATTGAAACAAGCCCCTGAGAGCCATTTCAAACGGTTGTTACAAATACCACGCGCATTTGTTTTAAATGCCCTGCTTTTGTTGTCTGTAACAATTTAATATTGACACAAAACTCAGTGCATATGAAAAACATAAACAAACCGAAAAACCTAATCCTTTATCTTGCACTGATGCTTTGTCAGGTTGCAATCATTGCTCAGGACAGAGTGATCAGCGGTAAGGTAACAGACAGCATGAACGACTCTGGAATTCCCGGAGCAAACATTCTCATTAAAGGTACCGGAAATGGTACAGTAACAGATGTTAATGGTAATTATTCATTAACAGTACCAGAAAGTGCAGAAATTCTGGTGTTTTCTTTTGTTGGATACGAATCAATGGAAGTAGAGATCAATGGAAGATCCACAATCAGTGTTGCTTTAATGCCCGACATTACTTCGCTTGAAGAAATAGTGGTCATTGGGTATGGCGAGCAAAAGAAGAGTTTATTAACTGGAGCTATATCTAGTGTGGATGCCGATGAAATTCAATCCGTATCTAACACCCGAATTGATCAGACACTTCAGGGAAGAGTAGCAGGGGTAAATGTTTTACCAAATTCAGGATCTCCTGGTAGTGGTATTAACATTAACATTCGTGGTACTGGTTCTAATGGTAACTCACAGCCACTTTATGTTGTTGATGGAGTAATTACCGGAGGAATAGAATACCTGGATCCGAATGAAGTAGAATCAATAGAAGTACTAAAAGATGCTGCTTCAGCAGCTATTTATGGTGCACAAGGTGGTAATGGTGTAGTTTATATTACAACTAAAAAAGGTAAAGCTGGTGCTGCACAGATCAACTACGGGTTCCAATATGGTATTCAGAGTGCAAATCCAAACCTGGACTTAATGAACTCACAGCAATACGCTACTTATTTAGATGAAGCCGGAGTTGCTAACGGTCCTGATCCATCAAATGTTGGAAATGTAAATACAAACTGGCTGGACGAAGTATTTGAATCAGCGCCTATGATGAGACACAGTCTTAATATCAGTGGAGGAACTGAAAAATCAAAATACCTTATTGGAGGAAGTTTCTTTGATCAGGATGGTATTGTAGGCGGTGAAAAGTCAAATTTTGAACGTTATACATTCAGATTAAATACCGATCATGAAGTTAAAGACTGGTTAACAGTTGGTAACAACATGTCATTCTCTCACTTTGAGCGATCTACAATTGCTGAAGACAGTGAGTTTGGTGGAATAATGAATAACGCACTATTGCTTGACCCATTAACTCCAACAGTATACACTGGTACATTACCTGATTATGCTCAACAAGTATTAGATAATGGAAATACATTGGTAACAAATGATGCCGGCCAGTACTATGGAATTTCACAATATGTATTTGGTGAAATCTTTAACCCGCTAGCAGGTATTCAAACTGCCAGAGGTGGTACTGTTCAGGATAAAATAGTTGGAAATATCTACGCAAATATCCAACCGGTTGAATGGTTAAAATTCACTACTAGATTTGGTATAGACGCTGCATTCCAGCGATTTAGCACATGGACTCCAAGTTATTACTATTCTTCTGAAAGATTAAATAATACTGCTACAGTAAATGATTCTGACGATAAATGGTTCAACTGGCAGTGGGACAACTTTGTGAATATTGATAAGTCTTTTGATAATCATAATTTCAATGTCACATTAGGTACTACAGCTCAAAAAATGGAGCATAATTACCTCTTTATGTCTGGTGGCCCAATGTTTAAAGAAGCTGATAAATATGCTTACTACGATTTCCTTCCGGATGATAATGACAGAGTTGGAGGAAGAAGAAATGTTCAAACTATCATGTCATACTATTTCAGAGTATTGTATGATTATCAAGGTAAGTATCTATTAAATATCACAGGCCGTTATGATGGGTCTTCAAAATTACATCCTGACAACAGATGGGATTTCTTCCCAAGTTTCTCTGCAGGTTGGGTAATTTCAGAAGAAGGATTTTATTCTCGTACTTCTCCAATGAATTTCTTGAAATTGAGAGCAAGTTGGGGAGAAAATGGTAGTGTAAGGTCATTGAACATAGGTCAATATGCCGCTTTAATTACTACAGAAGGTATCAGATACCCAAATTCTCAAAGCAATTACCTGATCGGTGCAGAACCTGACTTCCAGTCAAACCCTGATTTAAGATGGGAGACAAGTCGACAGGTAGATATCGGATTAGAAGCCGGATTCTTCGAGGATAAATTAACTCTTGAGTTTGACTACTACAGAAAAGAAACTGTAGATCTTATCACACTGGGTACTCCACCACTATTCTCCGGTAACGATCCTTCTTTTATTAACGGTGGTACAATTCAAAACCAAGGTATAGAATTAGCTCTTAACTGGAGAGATCAGGTTGGAGATTTTAACTACTCTATTGGAGCAAACTTCACAACATTAGACAATGAAGTTACTGCTTTAAATGAGAATGTTGACCAAATTGGCGGTGTCGGAGTAGGAACAGGATGGACCGCAACATTCTTTGAGCAAGGTTACCCTATCTGGTATTTCAGTGGTTATAAAACAAATGGAATTTTCCAAAATCAGGCAGAAATAGATGCTTACGTTTCTGAAGGAGGCTTAACCGGATATAACCCGGTACCAGGTGATCCTATCGTTGTTGATGTAAACGAAGATGGATCAATCTCTCCAGATGATCAAACTTATATTGGAGATCCATTCCCTGATTTCATCTATGCAGTAAGAGCGACAGCATCTTACAAAGGATTTGATTTCCTTTTATTCTTACAAGGAAAACAAGGAAATGACATTTTAATGGGCTTTAACCGAACTGACCGTCCGACTGCTAACAAGCCTGCTTTCTACTACGAAGACAGATGGACAGGAGAAGGAAGCACAAACAGTTGGTTCAGAGCAAATACAGATAATCCATTCATTTACAACAGTGACCTAATGGTATTTGACGGTTCATATATGAGAATCCGGCAGTTACAAGTAGGTTATACTCTTCCGGAGGATATCTTCTCAAATGCTGGAATTTCGAAATTGAGATTCTACGTTTCACTGGATAACTTCTTTACTTTTACGGATTACCCGGGGCTTGATCCTGAGGCCGGTAGTGCAAATAGCACCAGTCTTGGAATTGACAGAGGGGTTTATCCAATACCAAGAGTATTCTTAACTGGATTAAATGTTACATTTTAATTGAACGAGAACATGAAAACTATAAATAAATTATCAACACTTATTATGGTTGCTCTCGTAGGATTTACCTTCCAGAGTTGCGAAGATTTTCTGGAACAAGAAATTCCTGGTAGAGCACCCGTAGAAGAATTTTATTCTACCGAAGAGGATGTTTTGCAAGCTACGACTGCTGCTTACGATCTTTTACAATACCATTTTAGTAATGGTTGGGCGAGCCCATACCTGGTAAAAACTCTTCCATCTGATGAATCAAATGCAGGCGGAAGTAGTTTAGGAGACCAGCCAGGTTATCAAACTCTTGACAATTATACTTTTGATTCAAATAATGGTGCTATTTTGGGTTACTGGAAAATGGCTTATTATGGTATTTATCGTGCAAACCTTGTAATAAATAACACCGAACCTGACACTGATTTAAAGGAAAGACTAATAGCCGAGGCTAAATGTTTACGAGCATATTATTACTTTGAATTAGTAACCATGTTCGGAGATGTACCTTTAGTATTAAATGAGGTGCCTCCGGCAGAATACTCTTCAACTCCAAGAGTTGCGGCTAGTGAAGTATACGCACAAATCGTTGACGATCTTCAAAGCGCAATACAGTCACTTCCTCCAAAAAGTGCTTACGGTGCTGGAGAAAAATTCAGATGGTCTTCAGGTGGAGCGAAAGCTTTACTGGGTAAAACCTATCTTTATCTTGAAGAGTGGACAAATGCTGCAAGTATACTTGATGAAGTAATAAATTCGGGAGAATATGCTCTTGAACCATATTATGGTCAAATATTCACAAAAGAACATGAATTCGGAATGGAATCTATATTCGAAGTCCAATTCATTTCAGAGGAAGCTTATAACTGGGGGAATTTCCCATGGGGTGAAGGACGTTTCCAGGAATCTAATATACACATTCAGCTAATGGGACCAAGAGGCGACTTCTATCAGGCAGCTCCTGGAGACTCATTAATGGGTGGATGGGGATTTAATGTACCTGAACCATCAATGTATCAAGCTTTTATGGATGCCGGTGATGTTGAAAGAAGAATCAACAACCTGATGTCTGAAGAAGAGCTACGTGCTATGGGTGGTGATTGGACCAATCCTGATGCATATGGATACGAAGGATATATTCGAAGAAAATACGGAACATACTCTGGTGAAACAAATTTAGAAGGCGGAGCAGTTGGTGAATTAAACTACGCTACAAACTTCAGAATCATCAGATATGCAGATGTATTGCTAATGGCAGCAGAGGCTCATATCAGAGATGGAAATGAAGGTACAGGAGTTGATTATATCAATGATGTAAGAGATCGTGCTGGTTTAGCACCAATAGACCTTTCTGGTCAGGCACTAGTTGATGCATTGATCCTAGAGCGTCAACTTGAGTTAGCTTTTGAAGGACACAGATTCAGAGATCTTGTTAGATGGGGAATTGCTGATGAAGTTTTAGCTTCAGAAGGATTCCAGGCTGGAAAACATGAATTACTTCCTATTCCAATTGCAGAAGTAAGAGTTGCCGGGTTAACACAAAATCCTGGTTATTAATAAAGAACCTACCGTTGCAATCGTTTAATTTGAGGCCGCATAACATTATGCGGCCTTTTTTATTTGTCTTTCATCTAATTTTTTTCGAAATTATACCATGGCTTTAATATTTGGAATTGCTTTCGTATGCATCGGTGTATATGGCCTGCTGGAAAGCTTTAAAAAGAAAAGTAAGACAGGTAAGTACATTTTAATAGGAGCTTCTGCTCTTATGATAATAATCCCTGTGCTTTACTGGTTAGATTTTCTGGAATCAAACGGTATGGAATTAGTCCTCACCTGTTTGATACTTGCTATAGTTGCATTTATCCAGATTTTCCAGAAACAAAAAACAGGTTCTAAAAGGTAAATCAATTTAAATCATGTTTAATAACATAGTTGTTGCAATCGATGATGTTGATTCCCCTGCTCTTATTGATTCGGCAATAAAACAGGCAAAGGCATTTGGATCTGAACTTTGGTTGATACACGTGACATTTCCGGATCCGGATTTTGTCGGATACGATCCAGGGCCTCAATTTATCCGTGATGACCGTGCAAAAACTATTAAACAGGAGCACCGCTACTTACAGGAGTTGGCCGAAAAAATAAAATCAGATGAAGGAATTACAACTCATGCGCTTTTAATCCAGGGACCTACAGTTGATACATTATTGAAAGAAGCCAGGGATTTAAAAGCTGACCTGATAATTATCGGAAATGAGGATCATTCATTCATGTATAAAGCTCTGATTGGAGAGACCACGTCAAAAGTAGTTAAAAGAGCTAAAATTCCTATACTCGTTATACCAATGGTTACCGGTGACTCAAAAGATTAAGAATTAATTCCAAAACCAATCTTAATATGAGGCGTTAATTGCCTATGACCAAAGAAAAAGCACTTACGCTTGCTGCTGTATTAACAGCCTTATTTTTAGGAGCGTTGGATCAGACTATTGTGGCAACAGCATTGCCTTCAATAGCCAGGGATCTTCAGGGGCTTAGTCGATATAGCCTGGTAGCTACTGCCTATTTAACTGCCAGTACAGTCTTCGTACCGATTTATGGTAAGCTGGCAGATATGCTTAGTAAAAAATCTATTGAGTTTGGTGCAATTACAATCTTTTTAACCGGTTCTGTGCTTTGCGGCTTAGCAGGTAGTTGGGGTGATCTACCTATTATCGGAGATGGTATGAATCAGTTAATCTTATTCAGGGCTATACAGGGCCTGGGAGGTGCCGGTTTATTTTCAATGGCATTCATTGTGATAGCAGATTTGTTCCCTCCAGCTGAAAGAGGGAAATACCAGGGATATATAGGCGCAGCCTTCGGAATAGCTAGCTTATTAGGGCCATTCTTTGGCGGTTTATTAACTGATTATGCCGGAGGAATTATTCCGGGAGTTGAAGGATGGCGTTGGGTGTTTTATGTAAATATTCCCTTTGGAGCAATAGCAGTCTATTTTATAGTCAGGTATATGCCAAAACTTTTCCCTGAAAAAGACAGTTCAAAATACTTTGATTTCAGAGGAGCTTTTTATTTAACAATCGGTACAGGTGGATTATTACTAGCCCTTGAAACGGATAAGCAAAAAAGTGGGCTTACCTCTCCTGAATTTCTGATTTTTGTGTCGCTGGCGATTGCAGGATCCCTCCTATTTTATTTTAGATCTAAAAAAAGTCCTAACCCAATTATAAATCTTCAATTATTTCAGAATAGTGTCTTTAAAGTATCGGTAATTGCGGTGATCTTTCTCGGAATGTCTTTTTTTAGTCTGACACTTTTTATTCCATTGTATTTAACCAATGTTCTTGGAGTTTCAGCCACAAAGGCAGGGATTAGTTTGATACCCTTATCTATGGGATTAGTTACCGGATCCACGCTGGCCGGCAGGTTATCAAATAAATTTCGAAGAGTAAAAATCATAATACTCTTTGGAATTGGTATTTTGATGCTCGCCTTTGGATTGCTCACCACTCTTAATACAGATACTGAATATTATAAAGTCGTAATCCTGATGGTTGTTGCTGGACTGGGTATGGGGCCTACCTTGCCTATGTTTCCACTGGCAGTTCAAAATAGTGTTAAAAGAAATGTTTTGGGACAGGCAACAGGTTCGACTCAATTTTTCAGGCAAATTGGTGGTGTCACCGGGGCTGCTATCATGGGAATGATCCTGGCATTAACAGTTAGCGGTATTATCCAAAAACCAGAGATTAAAAAACTTAAGGACTCACCGATAGAGATCAAAGTTGATAGCGAAACAAACATTCAGGAATTAAGAGAAAAATTAGACGAAGAGGTAGTTAATACAAGTAACAATTCAACTTATAAAAGTGCTTTGGATACAATTATAACTGCCTTTAGTGACGCAGTGTCCAGAATATTTCTTTTTGCTCTAATCGTATCTCTTTTAGCTGCTATTGCTACCTTTTTTCTTCCGGATCACGAGTTAAGGCAAACTAACGATCATTGACCTTGTTAAATGTTTTTTTATTTAGTCTTATAAGCTAAATTATAGTTGAAATGAAACACTAATGAGAACTATAATTCTACTTCTATTGACTTCAACGATACTTTCAGCTCAAAATGAGCATTATGACCTTTATGAGAAAAAAGTATTTGAAACAAAAAATGGTGACCTCCAATACCGAATCATGTATCCGGAGAATTTTTCAGAAGATAAAAAGTATCCTGTCGTTCTATTTTTACATGGTTCAGGAGAAAGAGGAAGTGATAATACGAAACAACTTATCCACGGAAGTTCTTTATTCGCCTCAGATGAAAATAGAAAAGAATTTCCTGCCATAGTGATTTTCCCTCAGTGCCCGAAGGATGCTTATTGGTCTAATATGACTACTGAAGTTACTGAAGGTATCCCTGAAAGAAAATATGAATATTCCGCTCCCCCCTCACCCCCGCTTGCAAAAGTAATTGCTTTAATGGAAGATATGCTCACCAAATCATATACAGACAATGACAGGTTTTATGTAGCAGGTCTTTCTATGGGTGGAATGGGTACTTTTGAAATACTATACAGAGAGCCTGATTTATTTGTTGCAGCTGTCCCTATTTGCGGTGGTGGAAATTCAGATATGGTCAAGGGATATGCCAGTAAGATTTCACTCTGGATCTTTCATGGAGCAAAGGACAATATCGTTGACCCAATTGGCAGCTTAAATATGGCTAAAGGAATTCTGGAAGCAGGTGGATACCCCATGCTAACTTTGTTTGAAGATGCAAATCACAACAGTTGGGATCCGGCATTTGCACACCCGGGATTATTGGAATGGATGTTTTCCAAAACTAAATAAATCAAAACTGAGCGAATGCCCTAACCGGAAAAGTTCCCATTCCCTTTATTTTAGGTGGAACTGCATAAAACCTGAATTTATTATCCGGTAGAAGATGAAGATTTGTCAGATGTTCTGCAATTAAGATATCATTTCCCAATAAAACTGTATGAACAGGCCTTTTCTTTGTGCGGGTATCATCGATGTTATAGGAATCTATACCAACTAAAAGAACACCTGAATCTTTAAGGTAAATAGCAGCCTCCTCTGAAAGAAACGGATGGTCAGAATAATATTCCTCAGTCATCCATTTTTCACTCCAGTCAGTGTTAATAAGAACAGCTTTATTTTTTAAATTAAGCCCTTCAAAAGCTTCCTTACCGACTGCTAATCCTCTATTCTGATAATCCCACTTCACTTTATGGGAATCCAGGCTGGCAAGTACCTCAAGAGATATTTTGCTTATATCTTTTCCTTTTTTAAATCTATGAAAAGGGCTATCAATATAAGTCCCGGTATTTGCTACCAGATCGACTTTACCGATTTGAAAAGAAGAGCCGTCATCATAATTATCTATTGATGATTCCCTGCTCCAGTAATCACATATCACCGGTGCAGGCAATCCTTTGTAAGTAATCGTATTTTCGTCTATTAAATGGCTAAGATCAATTAAAGGCATTTTTTTAGTTTATAATCACTTTAAAAAATGATTTCCCTCCTATAATATTTATAAATATATAAAATCAGCAAAAACCTGACATGATCAATACAGTTTAAAAATATATAATTAAATTAAAAGTCGGAAAAGATCGTTTATTTGATCAAATGCGATTAAAGGTCCTTTCTAACCCAAATATGAAAAACTAAGTGTATGGAGTCCTTTTTACTATTCTTTGAAACAATGCCGGCTTGGCAAAAATTAGTTTGGGTCGTAAGCGTCCTGATAGCTTGCTGGCTCTTTGAAGGGTATTACCCATTATTCAAACATGCTTATAAAAAATGGAGTCATGCTAAGGTGAATTTTATATTCCTCAGTATTACTCTTGTGATTAATATCGTTTTTGGAATAGCCACTCTTGGTATTTTCCAATGGATAGGTGAAAACCATATTGGATTGCTAAATATGGTTGATCTTCCTGTATGGGTTGAATTGATCATTGCAATAATGGTGTTGGATCTTGTAGCGCAATACTTTATCCACTTTCTTTTACACCGAATAAAATGGATGTGGAAATTCCATATGATCCATCACAGTGATACTAAAGTAGATGTAACCAGTGGCACAAGGCACCATCCGGGGATTATTTTTTAAGAGAGACATTTGCTCTCGGGGCGATTGTTGTAATTGGAGCACCTATCTCCTACTATTTAATCTATCGTTTTCTTACAGTCTTTTTTACGTATGTTTCTCACGCCAATGTAACCACTCCGAAATGGATAGATAATACCCTTGGGTTAATATTTGTAACCCCAAATATGCACAAATTTCACCACCATTTTGAGCGACCATGGACTGACACTAATTTTGGAAATATATTTTCACTTTGGGATAGAATATTTGGAACCTATGTTATGGATGATCCGAAGAAAATAAAATATGGTTTAGATGTGCTGGATGATTCAACGGATACAAATGTAATGTATCAGTTTAAAATACCATTTGATAAAAATATTAAGACCGATTATTAAGTCTGTAATTATTATACTAAAAAGCCCGGTTGAAAAAGTTCAACCGGGCTTTATTTTTATTTGAAAAGTTTTACATTTCTGTTTCACTTCCCTGACCGGGTAAAGGTAAAGAACTTACCGGTGCATCCCAGACGATCTTCCAGTCCCCGTCAATTTTTTCCCATAATACAACATAATATCCTTCATCTTTAAAAGGTGGCATTTCAGAACCTCCTGCAGGTAATATTTCAAGATCATAACTACCCAGCTCAACCACAGCATTTCCATAATATTTTACTTCTTCAACTCTGAAATCAAAATTCCACTCCCCTTGACTAATGGCTTTATTCCATTCATCAATAAACATCTGAGTTCCCTTGATAGGCTTAGTATTCGGTGCCAATTGAATTACATCTTCAGAAAAGTACGTTGCAGCCTCTTCCATCTTCCCTTCTTTATAAAGCTTTTCTAATTCGGTGTTCTTTTGATCAATAATGTTTTTTATTTCCTCTTTATCTTCATCAGTAATTATTTCTTCAGTAACGTTAGAATAGGACAATTCATCAGTGTCCTGGTCTGTCTTAGACTCACAGGAAGTAATAATTAGAAATATAAATAAAGCAGGTATGATAAAAATGTTAGTTTTCATAGTGGTATATTTTTTTATATAAGTTACCACTATTTAATTTTTTAATAAAATTATTATATGTCTAACTTTTTATTTTAGGTAATTTCCCAGGTTTGATGATTAAGTTAATTAAACCGAGACCGGGTCCGATTGCGAGAAAAACAAAGACCCATTCTACCGGAATTACAAATCTTAAATATTCAATCAGTAATATGCTGATAATGGTAATGGCAAATCCGATACAATTAACAATTGTAAGAGCTGTACCTCTGGATTCTTCAGGTGCATATTGTGCTACTAAAGTGGAAAATAACGGGGAATCAGGAATAACAACTAATCCCCAGAAAATTAAAAATATGATCAATATTACTTCAGAACCTGATAAAATCACAAAGGGAGAGATCATGCAACATATAAATGATAAAAACAATGCAGTTGTAGCTGTTCGTTTAACACCAAAATCTTTGGATATATAACCTCCAAATACACATGCTAATCCCCGAGCCCAATAATGATAAATGATAATACCGGTACATTAAAAGATGTGTCGGGATGAATCCCCTGAAATGAAACTAATATTACAGGAACAAAAGCCCAGAAAGTATATAATTCCCACATATGACCAAAATAACCAAACGCCGCCTGACGAAATCGGGGATGTTTAAAGACATTAAATAAGGCTGTAAAATTAAATTTTGATGCAGGCTTCCTATAGGGTCCGTCTGGTACTGTAAGAAATAGTAATATTCCCCGATAACAGCTATTGCCGAAGTTAGTATAATCACTGTTTCCCAGGGCAAGTCTGCTGTTAATGCTTTGACAAGATGAGGAAATCCCTTACCAAGGACTAAAGCCCCAACAAGAAATCCTAAAGATTTCCCGAGACCTTCTTTGTAATAATCTGAGGCTATTTTCATTCCAACAGGATAAATACCTGCCAGGGTAAAGCCTGTTAAAAACCTAAAAATAACCAGCGATGGAAAAGAGCTTCCAGGATATATCGTTCCAAGATTAAACAAGGCACCAAAGACAGCACAGGCCACAAATACTTTTGAAGGTGAAAACCGATCTGCTATAGTAAGTATTGCAAACAGTAATGTACCTGATATAAAGCCGAATTGAACAGCAGAGGTAAGAATTCCAAGGGCTCCCGCTTCAAGGCCAAAATCAGAAACCAGGTTATTCATTACTGCATTTCCGGCAAACCATAAAGAAGTACAAAAAATTGAGCAATTACTATTACAGGTAATACTAATGATCTACTGGTCATACAGGTGTTTTTAATTTGCCCTAAAATAAGAACACTATCCTTAATGGCAAAATAAAAAAAGGCCGGTCAAATTACCGGCCAAATTCAAACAAGTACGCAAATCATTTATAATTTTCAATCAACAACTTCAAAGTCTTAAATATAATGCTAATCCTATTGAGCTTATGTCACCATCCCCGGGGTATATGCTATGATAAAATAAATCAAGCTCAAGGATTTTAAACAGTCCTATTCCAATTAAGGGTTTCCAGTAAAAGCCTCCATCTACATCAGTAAGCCCAATGGCATAACCAGCATCTAGCCCAGCATATAATCCGAGAAAGTGAATTCTACCTGCAGCATAAATAGGCAGGAAAGAAGCGTCATCAAACTCGACCTCGATACCACCAATGTTAACATCATCTCCAATGTAATGTATCCATCCGGCACCAGCACCAAACTTAAGGAGCGCATCCTTTTCATCGCCAAACATGTAATACCCATTTATCCCCCAACTCGAATGGTAGAAATCAGCTGCATCACCTACAGGGTTACCCCCATGGACACCAATTTTAATTTGCGCCTGTATAGATGATACAATGAATACAGACAGAATTAGTACAAATAATTTTTCATAAGTGTAATGGTTAAATGAAAAATAGCATCTTCACTTATAATATAGCATTTTTTAATGATAAAATAGTGTTTTTAGGGTAAATAATCTAAATATTACCATTCAAAAACATATAACGGTTACCCATATGTGGTTTTGAAACAATAAAATAGATTTGTTAAAAGACTAAAGCTTAATATGTAAACCTAGCCCTAGTGAACTCACATCTCCATCTCCAGGGTTAATGCTATGGTAAAATAAATTAGCTTCCAGAATCTTGAGAAATACGACACCCAAAACTGGTCTCCAATGAAAACCACCATCTCTTTCTGATAATCCAAAAGCATAACCTATATCAACGCCAGTAAAGAAAATTTTATAATAAACCCTGGCGGCAGAACATATTGTTAAAAATGAGGCATTCTCTACATCTATTGTACTACCTGGTAAAACTATCTCCTCACCAGAATATTTTATCCATCCGGCGCCCGCACCAAATTTGAGTAAAGATTCCCGTTCTGAACCAAACATATAGTACCCGTTTATTCCCCAGCTTGAATTGTATAATGCTTCAGCATCTCCTACTGGTGAACCACCATGTATACCGACTTTTATTTGGGCATCAATTTCAGACAGGCATAAAATCAACGAAATAATAAGTATATGTTTCTTCATAAATCTTATGTTTTGATGATTCTTAATATGAATATTCTTAATTAATATAGTGATTTATCTTTGAATATTTATACACATTATAAGATTTATTAATAAAGGAATCATTATTAATAAGTTAAATAACTTATTAAAATCTATAAAAATTACTCAGAGGTTAATTCAATAAATATACTTTCAATGCTCCTGATTCTCCTCTTCCAGATCCTCCATCCAATGAATGTCATCACAACAAGAAATATAAAAAAGCCCGTTATAAGCAATGTCTTTGTTCCGGTAATTTCTATTCCATAAACAAAAAATCCTATCACTGCCAATCCAAAAAGGAATGCGCTAATTGTGTTCAATAATCCAAAAAACCTGATCTTATTCGAAAAAGTTAAAAGCGATTGAACCAAACTACCCTTTTGTACAGGATTATACAGATTATACATTCCTGCCAGATCGCTAATTATATAGGCAAGAGCGAAAAAAATTAATATCGCATTTAGTAACAATGGTTTTTGATGACCATCGAAGGCATCATAATAAAGAACCACAAATAAGGAAATGGCTACTATCTCGATAATGAATTTAATTTTTAACCGGTTGAGTTGAGGATGTGATTTCAACTTTATCATTGCCTCAATTGTCTTTTTTCAAAAGGAGATCTTCCGGCGTTCTCCCATAAATTCTTTAGATCTTCCATTATACTTTAATTAATAATATCTCTTTTAACCTTGTTTTAATTCGATTTAATCTTACCCCGACGTAGGTAACACTGATTCCTGTAATATCCCCTATTTCTTTATAAGAATATCCTTCAAGAAATAATGAGATCAGTGCTCTGTCACTCTTTTCTAACTTTCTCAATGCATCGAAAAGCTTTTCCTCATTTTCTGACTTATTTTCTTCATCAATGTATTCTGGAGAAAACTTATTAGCAGAGTAATCAATTTCGACTTTTCTCTTTCTGAATGATGCCAGGGCTGTATTTAATGCCACTTTATATATCCAGGTACTCTCTTTGGAATCCTCTCTAAACGTCGATATTGATTTCCACAATTGGTAAACTATATCCTGAAACAGATCTTCCTGATCCAATGGATCATCCCTGTACATTTTGGCTACTTTGTAAATAATACCCTGATGAGTATCAATCATCGATAAAAAGCGATTTTTATTCATCAGAAATTTCAATTAGATCAAACATCATCATTTTTTTTATTTCATATAATTAGTTGATGAATCAGGAAGTTTTATTACAGAAAGTATGATTTTTTTGAAAATATTTTCACAACTAATAAAAAAAGCAGGCCTGCACAGGCCTGCTTTATTATTTAATATATTTTTATCAGGTTATTGTTTCACAGGAAGCCTGTAAGACTCGCGCTGTTTGTCAAATTCTTCAACCTGATTTTTTATTTCTGATTCATCACCAACTACTACCAAAGTCATATCCTCAGGTTTAATATATTTCTGAGTCATCTCTTTTACCTTTTCAGGAGTGACCGCATAAATATTCTGAACGTAATTAGTCAAATAAGATTCATCCAAATTGTGAACATCCATATTAACCAACTGACCAATTATTCCTCCAGGAGTTGAGTTTTGCAATACAAAAATTCCCGCACTATAATTTTTAATACCTTCCAGCTCATCATCCGAAGGAGCTTCCTCCTGAAGTTTATATATTTCTTTTGTTATTTCTTCAAGAGAAGGTTTAGTTACATCAGTTGTAACATCAGCAACTTCATACCATACAGCTGACTTAAAATTGTCATTCACTGCACTTCTTGGAGAATAGGTATACCCTTTATCCTCTCTGATATTTCGTGTGATTCTCGAACCAAAAGAACCTCCCAATAAAGTATTAGTTACATTTAATGCAATCCAATCTTCACTTGATGGACCTGCTACGGGCATACCAAACATAATTGTCGACTGAGGAGCACCATCCCTGTTTAGAATCTTCACGACATCGGTTACCTGTGGCTCTGCTATCGGATAGTTAGTTTCCGAACCTGACTTCCATGAAGACATTGATTCTTCCACAGCATTTTTAACTGCACTTTCATCAAATTTACCTACAACATAAACTGTGGTCCTTTTCGCTCCAAAATTAGCATTATAAAACGATTTAGCATCCTCAAGTGTGTAATTTGAAAGCATTTCTTCAGTTGGGTAAATCCTTCCATATGGGTGGTCGGGATAAACTGCTGAATAAAAAGCTGCTCTTGCTTTAGGTTGAGCCCTTGACATTGAAACAGCAAGACTTCTTTTTCTGTCATTAATGATCCGTGAAAATTCACTTTCCGGGAATGCAGGGTTCATAAGAACATCTGCCATCACCTTTACTGCTTCAGGAGCAAATTCATATAGCACTGAAGAAGAAGTATTGGTCGTATGCATAGATACGCTTAAATTAAGCTCTCCACCCATACCGGCCATTTTATCAGCAATCTCGTTACCTTTCATACTGGTGCTGCCCTCTTTCATCATATCTGCAGTAATATCACTCAGCCAAACCTGATTTTCTGACTCATTGATGTTACCCGTCTTTGTTACGATTCGGATTGTGGCTTTTGGAATTTGTCCGTATTGAACCATTACCAACTGTAATCCATTGTCGTAATTCACAACTGATTTTTCGGGTAACGTGAAGTCTTTTGGCTCTCCACCTTCGGGAGGAGTTTCTTTCTGCTCTGAAGCATCATTTTGCGCTATAGCAGTAATTGAGATAGTTAGCAATACAAAAAATACTGCTAAAAAACTTTTTATATCTATTCTATTCATGGTCATTATCGAATTTGATTATAGATTTTGCTGTTCACCGCCTAAAGGCTTAACAGTTAAAATTGTTCGGTTAGTTTTTCGCAAGTATTGTTCGATCGTCCTGTTTATTATTTCAGGAGTTACTTTTTTAAACTCTTCTTCGATCGAATTTATCTTTGAAGGATTGTCTTCAAATAAAGCGAAAGAACAAAGCAGGTCAGCGCGTCCAACACCGAAAAATGAACCCAGATCATCATACAGGTCACTTCTGATTTTAATGATCGCCTGATCGAGCATTTCCTGTGATACACCGTCTTCCTGCAACCCGGCAATTACCTGATCTACGGAAGTAATTACCGAATCCGCAGGTGTTGAATTATCATAGGTGAGGTTGAACATCCATTGCATCGGACCATTGTAATTAAACATGTTACCCAGGTAATTGATGCCTCCGCTAACATTTCCAGTGTAACCTTCATCCTTCACAAGTTTTTTATGCAAAAGGCTATTATCTCCCTGAACCAGTATTTGATCTAACAGTCCCATTGCATAATATTCAGGAGAGTTTTTCTCGGGCATATCATAAGCAATAGCGATTGCCGGCTTAGTTGCAAGCTTATCTTCTTTCTCAAATCTTAATTCTTCTTGCTGAACTGGTTCTGAAATATCCGGCAATGGAGGGATTTCAGAGGAAGCAATACCACCAAAATATTGTTCAATCCATTTTTTAGTCTCTTCCATGTCAAAATCACCAACTACTGATAAAGCAGCATTATTAGGTGAATAATAAGTATTAAAGAAACTTTCTACATCTTCCAGGGTAGCTGCATCCAGATCTTCCAGATCACCATAGAAATTGTGGGCGTTATACCAGTTTTCATTAGCATACTGTGGCATATCCAACCAGGGGAAACCACCATAAGGCTGGTTAAGCACATTTACTTTTACTTCGTTCTTTACTACACCTTGCTGATTTGTTAGATTTTCCTGGGTAATATCCAACCCTTTCATTCTGTCAGCTTCTGCCCATAGCATAGTTTCCAATTTATGAGCAGGCATTATCTCAAAGTAATTAGTAAAGTCAAATCTGGTAGAACCATTTAAAACCCCGCCATTTTTTTGTACCAAATTAATAAATTCAGCTTTGCCAAGATTTTTAGATCCCTGGAACATCATATGCTCGAAAAGGTGAGCAAAACCCGTACGATCTTTTGGTTCTATTCGAAAACCAATATTATAATAAACGGCTACAGCTACTGTCGGAGAAGTTTTATCCTGAGATAAGATTACCTTCAATCCGTTATCTAATTTGTAATATTCCACCGGCACCTTAAATTCAGATGCAGTTTCATTATCTGACCCTTCACCAGCTTCTTCTGAAGAAGAACAAGAAGCCACTATCAAAGCCAGAAAAAGTAATAATAGATTTTTCTTAAGCATAAAAGTATTATTTATTAATTGTCATGTTTGAATGATCTCTTAATATAAACTCATGTCTGGTATATTCTCAATTATATTATGACTATCAGGTTCAATCATCCATATACGGTTTTATTTATTGATAAAAAACGACTGCTGTAATTATTGTAAAAATATAATGGTCTGCAAATTTGATATTTCATGGAAAAAATATAACTTTATCGATATTCTAAATCCCGGTAAATCACTGCACATTGTTGACCAGGTATGCCAGGGGGGTCAACCTAAGGAATTAGTGAATAAAGAGCCAAATTCCGATAAACGAACGGAGCAAAACAACTTTACGATTCCAATACAGTGATTTACAAATGTGCCCGCGTTTCAATCAATATTAGGAGCAATATGCTAATGGTAGTATTTACCTAAATCAAAAAGTTGTTATGCTTAATATACAGACCACCAAACTAATCTATCTTTTTAACACAGGCTTAAGAAGGGAATTTATTATTTTCTTCTTATTAATATTTCTACCCTGTTTCTCTTACGGTCAAAAGAAAGGCACGAAAGATCTTATTGTGAGGGCTTGTAAAGAAGAGATCGGAAACGGACTTATTAGCTTAAATTTCAGTTACGAAAATCCAAATCGAAAGGGATTACAGATTTCAGAGGAAAAAAGCAGGGTAAAGTTTGAAAAAAGCAACAAATCAAAATCAGCTATAACAAATTTTAAATATGGAACCGTCAACAGAGCTTTTTCTGAGGTAGTCAATGAAAAAGAAACAGTCGAATGGACTGTGGTTAATCCTAACGGAAAAACCCATATTGTTTACGCTAATGCAAATTCCAGTCGGTGCAAAGATGTAGAGTCCGGTATAATAGTCCCTGCTTACCAGGATGGAAAATCAGGTGATGTTACCACTACTGAACTTAATGCATTATTTGAAGGCAATGCAGGAGATATACCTTCAAAATTAGTTTACCAATTAAATGATGCAGGTGATAAGGTGATCATTGAGATAATCTACAATCCGGGACAGCTTCAAAATTCTCTGGACATATTACAGAATACATTTGGGCTGGTTTATTCAACTGATCCACTTAGCTCAGATTTCATCATTGATCCCGATATTATAATTGCAAAAAATTTACCTTCGATCGATGTTTTTTTCCCGATAGCCAGGTTAAATCAATTAAATTCATACGGTGAAGCATTTAATTTTGCACGGTCTGCATATCCGGGACAGAACAATGTTGGAATCACCACCACCCAGGGGGACACAACTCAACGTTCAGACATTGTAAGAGAATCATTCCGAACATTAGTAGATGGTGAGCCCGCATTCATAGATGGTACGGGTGTAAAAGCTGCAGCGATGTCTAATGGATTTGATACTCAACCTGCTGCTTCAGGAAAATCACGTGCACAGGTGGATGTTGAAAACGGAGATCTACCAGGGATAGGTAATCCAAATGGATATGACTTACCTGTAAATGTGACATTCGATTATCCTTACGGACCTACTTCTGATGAGGGAAGAGCAATGCTGCAAACTTTTCACGATGTGGCTCCCGGAGCAGAATTACTTTTTAGTACAGGCACAATCACTCAAAAAAGTTTTGAAGTTAACTTTCAAAATTTAGTTGATGCAGGAGCTGATATTATCTTCGATGACATCTCATTTGTTAACGCACCATTATTTGGAACAACCCGGATTGGATCATTAATGCAGGATTTTTCTGCACTTCCTGATAAGATAGTATACAGCTCTGTAGGTAACTTTTATGATAAAGCATATCAAGCAACCTTCAAAAACTCTTCCTCTGTTCCCGACTTTGATTTTATCCCTCCCGGATCTGATACCCGGGCACACGTTTTTGGCACAAACCCGGATGGATCTGAAGATATAAAAATGAAATTTTCAGTGACTCCTGGTGTATTCCTTGTGACGATGCATTGGTCAGAGCCTTTTTCCAGTGAAGATATAACAACCGGAGCCAGTACTGACCTTGATTTTTATGTGGTAGATGACAATAATAATCTATTGGTGAACATAAATCGCTTTAGCACTGGAGAAGACGCTGGTGAAATAGCTGTATTTGAAGCACTTGAGGCTGGTGAGGCAAATATTGTGATTACCAGTGCCAATGGCCCTGCTCCTGAAGGACTTGCTATAAGACTTGTAGCCTACGTGGCCAATGGTCTGGAGTTTACAGAATATGCCGGAGCCTCCACTATTGGTGGACACCAGATGACTCCGGAAGTAGCAACAGTCGGTGCATCGTATTATGCAAATACCTCTCCTGAGGCACAACCATTTTCATCTTATGGAGGAACACTACCTAACGGACAGGTTGTTCAGGCTGATTTCCTTGCTCCTGACGGAGGAAATATTAACGTCGTGGATTTTTCGTCTGATGTAGATGGTGATGGCTTTCCGAATTTCTTTGGAACATCAGCTGCGGCTCCTCATGCAGCTGCGGCTCATGCCTTATTATTACAAGGTACCAGAGACTGGTTTCCCGAAGGCTTACCGGCAGATATAAGTGCTTTGAATAATACCAGTGAAAATAACTCTATATTATCTCTACTGAAAAACACTTCAACCAGTGCAGGTGGCGATCCCGATCAGGTAGGTGCTGGATTCATTGACGTTGAAGCAGCCTTTAAAGCAATCGCATCTCAAACAGCAAAGATTACCAAATTGATCGTGGAAGATGGTAAAACACCGAGTGCAGAACCTTTTATCGTTACAATACTGGGCGAATATTTACCAGATGACCCAATTGTTAATTTTGATGGGCAACAACTTACAATAGTTGAAACCGGAGATGGCTATATAAAAGCAATTGTCCCTGAATTTGACGGAAACCCGGACCTGACTGTTGAAACTCAGCCTACTACTCCTTCAGGCCTGGATGGGGGTGATTCGAATACTTTAAGATTCTTTGATGGGAATAAATTGGCTTTATCTATCCAGGCAGTAAATGATACAATAAATTTCGGACAGGCCACATCATTTGAATATCTAGTTTCTGGTTTACCTGAGGGTCAGACTTATGAAAGCACAGGACTACCGGCAATTCAGTTTACCACACCGGCAGTTTTTCCTTATCCGGATGTCAACAATTATTTGCTTACGGCAATTACAGAGACTGAATTAACTGCTGAGCAAAAAGAATTATATCAGTTAAACTTTAAATCTGGGATTTTTACCGTCTTTAAAAATGATATGAAAATAACTCCTGCCGATACTAGTTTTGTGTATGGACAAGCGATTACCTTGCGCAAAACATTTGATTTTGATCCGACAAGCATAGCAGATCCAGCTGATTTTCTTTCACTGGTATCCACAGATTATCAATCAACTTTCTTTGAAGAAAACACCTTAATAATTATCAATAAATTCAGAGCCATCGTAAACGAGGTTGACATACTTTCCTATTTACAGGACGCTAGCTGGACAACAACAGAAAGAACCATTCAAAACAAATTCAGAGCCATCGTAAACGGAATGAATGTAATCGAGCTGGAAACAGATCACTTTGTAGATTACGATGCTGCCCTTGATGATGGAACTACCAATAAGTTCCGTGCAATAGTTAATAAGTTTCGAGCGATTGTGAATACTGCTGACCTGCTGGGAAATAATGTTGAACTAAGCCTGGAAAATAAATTCAGAGCAATAGTTAATGATACCGGGCGTGGTGATGAAACCGATAAAACGGAATACGGTTCTACATTTACAATTGTCGATGCAGAAGATGCTTCCACCGACACTGAAGAAAATGGAGTTCAAAAATTATATTCGATGGATCTAATTACAGGATTAGATGTCACACATCCTGACAGCTTACATTATACATTCCCTGGTGCATTTATCGGTCCTGTAGCTGCAAACCTGCAAAACACATACGCCTCCGGAAGACTCACTATTACAAAAGCAGATCTTTTCGCTTCAATTGGAGATTATATGATAACCCAGGGCGAAGAAATTAATCCTGATAGCATTAAGGTTCAATTTTCCGGATATGTTTACCAGGATTCAACCGGCAGTGTTTTTCCATCCGGTATTGATTTTTATTTTGTTGACCAGAATGGCAACGAGTATCAATCCGGAGATGTCGGGTTATACGATATTAAAATCCGGGATCCTAAAAATTATGCAGTACAGTATCTCAATGATGCTAAATTGTATATAAACGTAGATGATGAAAATATGAGAAAAATAAGGACTTATCTCGATTGCGTAGAGTATAATCCAGACGATCCTGATGGGCTGGTTTATGTAGCTAATTTCAGATATTTGAATCCAAATGATTATACTATTTATATCCTCGAAGGTCCGGATAATTACTTAAGTGGATCAGCGGAAAGATCCGGTTCTCTACCAAAAATTTTCTTGTCAGGTGAAGGAACATTTAAAATACGCTTTGATGGCAATGATCTGAAATGGAATCTGACCTCGCGTGAGAGCACTAATAAAACCTCCACCAGTAGTGATGCAAGTTCTTCTTCAAATAAGTGTGATAGTGGTGAGGGAACAGAAGCGTACAATATTTATCCTAATCCGGTTCAGACCTACCTGACAGTTGAGAAGAATTTTGAAGATGAGACTACCGTTGAAGTGTTTGATTATTACGGCAATTTCTTTACCTCAGCAATCATTCCGGTGGGCATAGGCACGAGTATTGAAATAGATTTCACGAATTACCAAAATGGAATGTACGTCATCAGGTGTACCAGTAAATCCGGAGTACAGACATTCTCAATAATGAAAGAATAACAAACTATGAAGTATATAACTCAGACAATACTAATAATAACATTCAGTTTGACCTTCCTTTGTGAGGGTCAAACTGATGCTGTTGATAGTATAAATGATCTCATAGAGCAAGCTGACCTGGATACTACCAAAGTTAACCACCTGATCGGTCTGAGTGTTGAATTTAGAAACGAAGGAGACCTTGGTAAATCGAAAGAGATAGCAGAAGATGCACTTTCATTAAGCAGGGATATTAAATATCGTTCAGGTGAAGCCCAGGCTCTCAAGCAGATTGGCATGGCGGAATTTTACCAGGGAAAATATAGCGCAGTATTAGAAACCTGGACTGAAGCGCACGAAGTATTTGGCGAAATAAATGATCTCGATGGGATGTCAAACATGGCTAATAATATCGGGGCAATATTTTACAGTGCAGGAAACCAGGCGAAGGCATTGGAATATTATCTCGAATCACTGAGTATTGCAGAAAAACAAGAAAACCCTGTCCGAATAGCTACAAGCCTTGCCAATATTGGCGGCGTATATGCTCAAATGAAAAATTATGAAAAGCATTAACTTATTATCAGCGGATGGATGAATACATTCCAGGGCTAAACAACAATCAACTTACGGCTGGTCAACTCATGGGTATCGGGGAAGTTTATTTCAAGCAGGATAAATTTGAAGAAGCTTTAGATAAGTTCGAAAAAACTATACCCCTGAGTGAAAATAGTCTGGATTACGCCTATAACCTCATCATGCTCGGCAGGATTGAAACTGCTTTAAATAATGATCAGAAAGCTGTAGAATATCTTAATAAGGCTAACCAATACGCTATTGATAATGAATTGCAGCTGGATCATGTTCAATCCTTACTTTCTCTTGGCGACATCTATCTGAAGACAGATCCCGATAAAGCAATCGACAGTTATCAAAAAGCAGAAAAAATAGCTTTAAGTATGGGGATTTCCGGAGAACTCCGGGATGTTTACCTGGGTTTATACAAAGCGTATCAGCAAAAAGAAGATTATGAAAAAGCGCTGGTTTTTCATGAACAATACCTGGCACAGAAAGACTCTCTTTTTAATATAGCTACTGATGATCGCATCAGGGGCCTACAATTTGAATTTGAACTGGATAAAAAACAAAATCAAATAGGTTTACTGGAAAAGGAAAGAGAAATTGCCCAATTAAATGAAAAGCGTCAAAAAAACCTGACTTTAGCTACTGGAATCGGTGCAGGGTTAATATTTATTATTGCTCTCGGGCTTTTTAACAGGTATAGATTTATTCAAAAGACCAACAGACTTATCAATATTGAGAAAGCCAGATCAGATAATCTTTTACTGAATATTTTACCAAAAGAAACAGCCAACGAACTAAAACAATATGGTAAAGTAAAGGCAAAGAGATTTGATGAGGTTACCGTGATGTTCACCGATTTTAAAGGGTTTACATATTATTCTGAAACTCTTTCCCCAGAAGACCTGGTGAAAAGTGTGGACTATTATTTTGCTGAATTCGATGCAATAATGGAAAAATATGGCATCGAAAAAATAAAAACTATTGGCGATGCATATATGTGTGCCTCAGGAATGCCTTTCCCTGACAATCATAACCCTGAAAATGTTGTTCTGGCGGCTATGGAGATTATTGAAATAGTTAATAATGTGAAAAAGGATCAGCCGGAGATATTTCCTTTTGAAGTAAGAATAGGTATTAATACCGGTCCGGTAGTTGCCGGGGTTGTAGGAATTAAAAAATTCGCTTATGATATCTGGGGAGATACTGTGAATGTGGCTGCGAGAATGGAATCATCATCCACACCTGGCAAGATTAATATTTCTGAAACAACTTACGAATTAGTAAAAGATAAATTTGAATGTTCATATCGAGGTGCACTGGATGTGAAGAATAAAGGGCAGTTGAACATGTATTTTGTAGAAGGGATTAAAAATGAGGAAGAAATAGATGCCAATTTAAAACATTCAGGAAAAATTTCTTAAATTAAAGAAGCCACTTAAAATCATAAATGGCAGAAACTAAGGAGAATATAAAATACGGAGACCAGGATCCTCAAAATTACTGGTTACAATTAGAACGCCTCGAACGACTAATCAGAGCATCTGAGTTAAAAGCAGGTGTGATATTTTCATTTCATAGTTTAATCCTCGGGCTTTTCGTAGATCGCCTCGACTATTTTCAGGCTCTTTTTGCGGAAAGTATTGTGGTACTCATTCTTGCCGGATTATGGATTTTACTGGTTTTAGTATCAATTTATTACTGTTTTAGGTGTTTTATGCCAAGAATGGTGTTAAATTATAAAAGTAATGTATTTTTCTTTCGAGATGCGATATATGCTTTTGGTGATGTAGATGAATTCAATAAAAATTATATTGAAACTTGTGGAGATATTAAAGAGTTATGCCTCGAGTTGAGTCAGCAGGTTCATATTGAAAGCAAAATCATTGACAAAAAGTTTGCGAGCGTACAATTATCAATAAAATATTTTGCAGTCAGTTTTATTGCTCTGATCCTTATATTATTGTATTGGGTAATATTTCTGTAGCTATTATTTAATTTTTTAGTAATGGATGCATTCACAAAGGTAAAAGAACATGCATTAGATATTTTAAGAAATAAACTATCTGATAAATTATATTATCATAGTATAGATCATACACTAGGGGTTTACGATGTATGCAATGAATACATCGAGCGAGATAAAATTGACCGCCATCGGGCGGAATTATTGCGAATTGGAGCTCTTACCCATGATATTGGATTTACCGTTTCAAACAAAAATCACGAAGAGCACGGAGTGGTGATTACAACTGAAATAATGAGAAAATACGGTTATACGGATGATGAAATCACCTTAGTCGCCGGTTTAATCATGGCAACAAAAATACCGCAATCGCCTAAAACCGATCTTGAAAGAATTATTTGTGATGCTGACCTTGACTACCTGGGTGGGGATGAGTTTTATGAAATCAGTAACCAGCTTTTCAAAGAATTAAAAGGGTTCGGTGTTATTGATTCGATCGATGACTGGAATAAAGCTCAAATAAACTTCCTTGAAAAACACCACTATCATACAGATTTTGCGATAGAGCATAGGGAACCAGAAAAGCAAAAGCGATTAAATGAATTAAAACAAGCAGTAATTAATTCAGGTTGACAAACCTTGCTACTTTATATCTAAATATATTTCTTCCTTTCGACCAGAATCATTATTTATGATTTCAATTCTCAATCTTTCTAATCCCAGGTTTTTGTATTGAGCCTTATTGATTAAAAAGCCCTCTTCCGGAATTTCCCTGCCGATGTACTGAAAGGTTTTAATTACCTTCCTTGAATAAAAATCTCTTACTAATACTGTTACCTGGTCTTTCTTTCTGATTTTAATTGACGGAATTATACTTTCAGAAACTTTAAGAGGTACCAGTTCATCTTCTGTTGTGATGAGATATTCAGAAACAATATCTGCTGCTCCGTTTAAATGCCTTGCGACGATTTTATAATGATAGCTGGTATCACTACTTATTGTATCAATAAAGGAATAATTACCTTCCGAATTGCCATAAGCATAGTCTTTTACATTGATGGTTTTGATCAGAGCACTTTTAAACCTTGCCCCTGTTCTCTGATAGATCTCAAACTTTTCTACTTCAGACCGAATGGAATCAGGCAAAAGCCAATCAAATTTAATTACACCGTTATTATTTGCTGCTTTAAAAGGCAATTTCAGGTATTGGTTGACAGGAATACCTTTCGCCTCCTCTCCTACCTGGATATTAAACCGGCAGAAATCATTGAGGTATCCATCGATGAGCACCAGGTAATCAGTATTCTTTTTTAAATTATCGAGGGTTAAAAAGACATCATCCTGGTTTCCAAATGAAGCACATGTTATCAGGTCATAAGATTTTTTATCGCAGGGTGTACCTTGCACTACGACCACCTGAACCCCTTTTAGATCTCTGCACTGCTGATTATAAACATTGAGAAATAGCTTTTGATGATTACCCGAATTAAATTCAAACCACTGGTCATTGTGATAAATCAGGCAGGTACCGGTAACACTCTGATCGATGCAGTTGAACTGGACGGTGCAATCATCCGTTTTAGAATGGGCAACCTCCCCTATTTTTAGCTTCATCCTGTCCTGTATATTATCATTAGGCACCTGCGCAATTAAGCAATTGGAAATCAATGAGAAGATAAAAACAGCTAAGCAAGATTTCATAATCTAAAATTCGGTAATTAAGGTGACAGATGCTAGAAGAACCCAGTCGCTGATTTCAAGTGTCCCCACTTGAAATGTAAATCCAACTACACCTTGCCTGTGAAGACACAGTCAAGCAACTGTGGTTTAATATTTAACACGCCCCTCGTCCTCGTTTGCAACGAGGATGCGTGAGGTTGGCGATTGCATCGCCGCAAATTTACGCTCTTCGGAATTTGCCATTCCGAAGCCTTATCCATGGATTTGTAATCCAGCAATAAAATTAAATTTCATTTGCAAATGTCGAGTAGCCACATCATCCCAGCCGCTGATTTCAAATGTCCCCACTTGAAATGCAAACCCAAATTACACCCTGCCTGTGGAGACACAGGCAAGCAATGGAGCAGATTTGTTCCTTTCTGGTAGAAACTTCCTTCACAACGTCATTCCGACGAAAGGAGGAATCTGTCTGTTGATGGCAGCCTAATCGAGCTATTTTCTACCTCTTTCATTAGAGTTTTTAGGATCAAAGATCCTATGATAACAGTGTGACATTGCAAATGTCAACAGCAGCTTTCTAATTAGAGGCAACAATTTCAGCGTTACAAACGCTGTTCTCAATACACCCTCGTTACGCTTCGCTAAACATGGGCGATGGAGTAGTTTTTAAAAATTCATCATCTATAAATGATGAAAAATTCTGTATCAATATAACATGCAGCTTCGTAATTAAAAGCAGCAATCGTCCTCGTTTGGAACGAGGATGCTTGAGGTTGGCGATTGTATCGCCTTTAATTTAATTAGGATCACAGATTCTATGATAACAGCACGACATTGCAAATGTCGAGCAACAGCAGTTTGCCAATGAGTTCATTAATAAAAAAACACTCAACCGGGTACTCGAACTTCAAAAACTACCCGATGACATCCAGGAAAAGATTTACTACTTCATGGATATGTCGATCCGGGATTTTAAAGCTAAAAAGGCTTATTCATAAAAAAGCCCCTGAGTGATCAGAGGCTTTGGTTTCTTATCCTGATATCCTTTTATCCTATAAATCCTAGTTCAGACATCCCGAACGCATTTTGCTGAAAAAGCAAAGCGCCCAAGTGAAAAATCTCATCTACCTTGGCTCTCTAGAAATTCAACCCATTTTAAGATAATCTTTTCAAATATTGAAGTAGGCATATGCCTATTTGGATCTTTTGCTGCTTCTATTTTTCCTTCACCTATATCACTTTCATGAATAAAAAAGGTTGTTTCCGATTCAATATAAGCACATGAGATTTCAGAACTTACAAACTCATTTACAGAATAACCATTCTTAACCGAGTCTATCATAGGTATAAGGTCTTCCTTTATATCACCAAAGTCACTCCAATGATGTAAAAATCCTTCAATATAACTATGTGAATCGCTTTCTTCATCTATTACGTCTACAAGTAAACGGCCATCTTTTGATAAGTAAAAAATCACAAGATATCCATTTAATTGGTGTTCTTTCTTACTTACAATCTTCATGCTTAAACCAAATCTTGACTTATTCATCATCTTTATGGAATTATAGGATAAGCTGTCTTGACTATTCCGCCTCTTATCACGATTTCTATAATTGAATCATCCGAACCTGTTCCTCTAAAAATCTCTGCTCCATTCTCTAGTCTATCAAATTCTTTCGTCTTGAAAGCATGTGCAACTTCAGCTTGTATTTTTGATTTCGACCAGCTGTCTGGGAAGAAAGTTGACTTTTTGTTGATCCATCCATCAACCCAACCACCTTTACCATCACCTTTCTTTCCATATATTTCCACCCCCGCTGTTTGGAGTGTTCCGAAGGACAACTTCAAACTTTTTATGAAATGCAGAGTCTGTGACTCGGTCATTTTATCACAATAATACATTTAAAATTCACACTACTCAATAGAAAAGCTCTATGGAATTTTACTAATTGAAAATGTCTAATGCTACTTTCTTCTATGCAGTGATCAAAACTAACTTGAGGCAGCAACTTCAGCGTTACAAACGCTGGTCTCGATAACAACCTTGTTGCGCTTCGCTAAACAAGGTCGATGCAGTTATTAATATGATACCTACATAGAAGTCAATCGTCCTCGTTTGCAACGAGGATGTGTGAGGTTGGCGATTGTATCGCCTTTATAAATTCGGATCACAGATCCTATGATAAAAGTTCAAAATTACAAATGTTGAACAGCAGCTTTCTTTCATGAAAGTTCTTTCAATTTGTAACTCTGATTAATTTAATACTGATGCTCTTCTGGATTTGTAATCCAGCCAGAATGAAAGTCCGATTAGACAATTAATTTATCAAATTCCGTGTTGAAGGCATTCCTTTAGAATTTCAATCCTATCTTTTTGTAATGTATCGGGATTTAATGCTTTTAATTTTAACTCTACTAAATCAGATGGGAATTTATCATCCACTTGTACTTCAAAAGTGTGGTTATAAGAAACTATGCTATATCTTCTCGCTAATCTTCGTAAAAGTATATCAACTTGATTCTTTTTATGATTGGAAAATTCAGGAAAATATTCATTTATAATAGTTTGTGAAGACATTAATGAATAAAGGTTATACTCGAATACTTTCTTTTTATCAGAATTGAAAATAATTACAAAAAAGTTAGTTTTATGTATATTAAAATTCGCTCCAAGCATTAATTTAAAATCTTCAATTTCTTTAAACTCTCCAATTTGCTTGAACTCAATAAATTCCTTGATTCTTACATTCTCAATTGCTTTTTCCAAACTAGAAGTATCGAAATTGAATTTATTTTTTAACAAGTTTAATATCTCTTTAAAAATTGACTCAATAAGTACATTATAATCATTTCTACTATTAAAAATTTCAGGAACCCTACTAATTTTTACTCTTGCCAAATACTCAAAATCATCAAAATTAATTACCTTATTCTCTAAATCTTCACCTAGTTCAATTCTAATTGCTTTATCAAAAGTTAAGCATTTTTCATCTTGAAGCTTTAATAAATTCAGATACCCATTCAACCCCAATCTAATATTTTGGGATATTTGGCTTTCACTATCTAAATATGAAATTCTAATTTCTGATTTTTTCTTCATGATTTCTTATCGCCTAAATCCCTAATATATCAAAAAATTGGATGATATAAATTTGTTGATTTAGTTTAAATCAAAATTTACCAAGCGTCTCGAATCACAAGACAACTTCAAACTTTTATAAAATGTAAAATCAGTATTTATTCACAGCGTTACAAACGCTGGTCTCGATAACAACCTCGTTGCGCTTCGCTAAACAAGGTCGATGGAACAACTATTAATTATGTTTCCTAAGGAGATGTTTATCGTCCTCGTTTGTAACGAGGATGTGTGAGGTTGGCAATTGTATCGCCGATAATAAGGTCCAGATACGGGCGCCTCTTATAATAAAAAAACCGGGGAGAATCCTCACCCGGTTTTATTTGTTGACCTGAAATGCTATTATAATTTGATGAAATCTTCCGGATCCAATTTCTTTCCATTTCGTTCTATTTCGAAGTGAAGATGTGGACCTGTGGATTTTCCGGTATTTCCGACTTTACCAATCACATCTCCTTCACTGACCTCCTCACCTATTTTAACATCAAATCCCTGCAAATGAGCGTACCTGGATATTAAGCCATCTCCGTGATCAATAATTACCAGGTTACCCCAGTTACCTTTTATTTTGGCATGAATAACTTTGCCGGCACCGGAAGCAACCACTGGTGTTCCTTCTTTTGCAGCAAAATCTATTCCACCATGCACTTTATCTATTCCTTTCTCCGGTATCACCACATGTTTATTGAATTTTGCTGTCAGCTTATATTCATATCCTTTTTGTATCGGCATAACCCTTGGTTCGGATCCTATAAAATGAGCAAACGCTGATATCATAAACACAAGAGCAGGTACTAATACCAAATACTTCAATTGCTCTGTTCTTTTACTTTTATTTTTTGTTATCATTTCAATTCTTTCTTTAATTGTTAAACTGTTAAAGCTGCTTGTAATGCTCTGAGAACTTGTCATAGTTATCGAACTCAGCATTAGTTGCAGATAGTCAGATTTCCTGACTCCGGATGCTATTACTTGTTGATCTGCCTGGTATTCATGCACAGACCTGAGTTGACTTCGAAAGAGTATGGCAAAAGGATTAAACCAACTCAGAATGATGAATAATTCGGTAATAATCAGATCAACGGTGTGATACATACGGATATGTGCTTTTTCATGCTCCAGGATTGATCCATGACTCGCCAGATCATAATTCTTCGGAAGAAAAATCATCTTAAAACAAGAAAACACATGAGGAATATCTGTTTGGATTACTTTGTAACCGTTGTAATCCCGGCTTGAAGATCTTTTAGCAAGCAGAAAAACCCTGGTGATATTGAAAATAAATATGAAAGAGAAAATCACCATTCCGCTAAAATAGATCCACAAAGTAATTTCATTCATATCAATAATTCCCGAACTGACCTTCCCTTCTGCTATTACTTCAGCACCCGGAGATGCAGAACCGTATTCGGAAAAAGGAGAAACCATAATGCTTTCGCTAAATCCGAAATTCAATTTTAACTGTGGAATGATCAATGAAACCGGTATTATAGATAGCAAAATGAAGCGATTAAGACTATAAAAAGTAAGCCTCCTTAAAAACAAATAATAGATGACTGTGAGGAGCGAAAATACAATGCTGACCTCTGCGATATAAACTAAAAACTTATTCATCTTTCTTTTTTAACTCATCAATTTTATTCTCAAGCATTTTCTTAACTTTTTCAAGTTCATCAACCCCCGCATTTTGCGAATTGGTAAAAAAGGAAGCAAACTGATTAAAAGAGCCATCAAAAAAGTTTTTGATCACTCCTCCTATATGATTCTTAAAGTAATCTTCCTTTGAAACTTTAGGGAAATATTCATGAACCTTCCCATAGGTATTATATGCGATGAAATCTTTTTTCACCAACACCCGCATAACAGTCGATATAGTCGTGTATGCTGGCCTGGGCTCAGGAAACTCATCAACGACATCTTTTAAGAATGCCTTTTCCAGTTTCCAGACAATGTTCATTACTTGTTCTTCTGCCTTAGTTAACTCTTTCATGATGACAAATGTATTACTATAAAAATAATTATACAACTATATTTATAATTATATGATTACTTTTATAGTAACACACTACACAAGTAACTGTAAGACAACGAACTAACTATGTTTTAATCCGGATTACAAATCCTATGATAACGGTACGACATTACAAATGTCGAACAGCGGCTTTTCATTCTGATTCAATTTTAATTATATGATTTATATGAAAAATTGCGCTCTTCGGAATTTGCAATTCCGAAGCCATATCGGTGGATTTGCAATCCACCAATAATTGCCACACTAGGGCATGCGTCCCACTTGTGCCCAAATCAACTCAAACAATTCCTTCTTAATCCGGATCACAGATCCTATGATAACAGTTCGACATTGCAAATGTCAAACAGCAGCTTTCTAATTAGAGGCAACAATTTCAGCGTTACAAACGCTGTTCTCAATACACCCTCGTTACGCTTCGCTAAACATGGGCGATGGAGTAGTTTTTAAAAATTCATCATCTATAAATGATGAAAAATTCTGTATCAATATAACATGCAGCTTCGTAATTAAAAGCAGCAATCGTCCTCGTTTGGAACGAGGATGCTTGAGGTTGGCGATTGTATCGCCTTTAATTTAATTAGGATCACAGATTCTATGATAACAGCACGACATTGCAAATGTCGAGCAGCAGCAGTTTGCCAATGAGTTCATTAATAAAAAAACACTCAACCGGGTACTCGAACTCCAAAAGCTACCCGAAGACATCCAGGAGAAGATTTACTACTTCATGGATATGTCAATCCGGGATTTTAAAGCTAAAAAAGCGTATTCATAAAAAAAGCCCCTGATCTAGCAGAGGCTTTGGGTTTCTTATCCTGACATCCTTTCTTCAAACATACTAGCCGAACGCGTTTTGTTGAAAAAACAACGCGCCCGAGTGGGGGCTTTAGTTTCTTATCCTAAAATCCTTCTATCCTATAAATCCTAGTTCAGACAATCCCTGCTTTTCATTTAATGTTCGTAATTACGCTATCGCTAAACTACTAACAGCGGGGTACTCTTTTCTTAGAATAATTCATTTTGTTTACATCTAATTGTGTAAACCTATTTCAGGACAAGACAATCCTTTTACCCACCCTCTCCTCTATTGAGACTAAACATATCTTTAACAAAATTAGGTTCCTTAAATGATTTAACTAATATGAACAGGGTAAAGAGTATTCCAATAAAAAGTAAAAGCAAATTTAAAAATAAATTTTCATTAATTAGATATACACTATTATAATCGGGTACAAAATAGACTTTTAAAGTCTCGTCTATTGCAAAATCTTCTGATGATGATATTGTTGAAGTAACAGTATCATTAATAGATAATTTGTAATCTTTATATCCTGACGTTGAACCAGGATTTACATCAATAATTGATGCTTTGACTATTATTCTATTATTAATATATGCTATGTAATCAATTAAATTAATAGTGAAAGCAATAACAAAAACTGTAAATAGAAATATTGAAAATAATTTGATCCATATAAACTTTTTCATAAAAATACTAAATTGCAAAATTAATTAATTCCCTAATTGAATTTCTTTAGTTTCATACTTAAAAAGTTCCTTGCTACCTGAAACTCCTGTAGATATACTTAAGCCCGGACTCATTTTACCTATAGCTAAAGTATATTTACCATTGGAATCTGCTGTTACTGAAGCTCTACCTATTGAGGCATTAAGCTGAGCTCTATTTGCGCCAGAATTCAATTCTGTATCCAATGAAAGAAATCCTGCAGCAGTTGTATTAAATGTAGCAAACTCCTGTATGGATACATTATTGAAATCGTAATTACCATTTATTTTAACAAAACCACCACCTGTTGTTTCACCAGTGCTATAGGCTCCTAATTTTAAAGATAGATTTAATGATTTAGTACCAACAGAAAACACTCCCCCAAATTCTGTTCTTTTGACAGAATGAGAAAAATTAATTACAGCCAAGTCTGCTTGGTGTAACTTATCAGGAACAGATTTTATTGATTCAGATATACCGTCAATTGTTCTGCTTGACACATAAGATCCTACTCGATATGATTCATCCAAACCAAATGCACCGTCTCCCTCTAAAAAATTATAAGCATCCCTAACTTCCAAAAAAGAAGCATCATTGTCTGCTACAAATGTTTTCCCTTCAATGTTATAATCTTTATTGCCATTTTCGTCAGCCTGAACATCTACCCATTCTAATTCTCCGGTTTCATCATTTCTAAACCACTCATCTAATGCCCCATTAGGATCAATCCTAATTAGTGGATTATTCTGAACATAATTATAAGGTGATAACCAATTCCTTTCTTCACTCATTGGATCAACAACACCCCATCTTCCAATTTCGGCATCATACATCCTAGCCCCATAATCCATCCAGTTTAGATCGAAGTCGTCCTGAAGTTCTTTACCGTTATAAAGGAAGTTATTCTCCCTAAATCCCTTTCGTTGATACTCGTTAAAGGTTAAACCGAAGGGATAGTAATCTTCGCTTTGAATGATCTCGAGTTTTTTGTTGTGGGTAACAGTCAAATCATCGAAATAAACCCAATCGGTGCTTTCGCTTTCATAACTGGTGTATACGTAAACATAACCCACCTGGTTGATATTTATATTATCTAAAGTCAAGGAGTGTTGCATAAACCCTGTAGCAGGAACCTGAACAAATCCTCCGGTGATTAAATTAAAATCAGTATCAAAATACAGGTAATTCAAGTAGGCAGCCGGTGCATCTGAAGTTGAAGAACCAACAAAGGCACTGCTTCCATATGCTCCGGTAAATGCACTTTCCATTTGAGATGTAGATTCTCCGATGCCTGTAGTCGCCGGATTAAATGCTCCAGCTAATGCTGTAATCAAGATAGATGTGGAAAGCGGACTGCCATTGGTTACATTTTCATGGTAACCGGTCACCGAAATATCCACCACATCGCCTGGATTTACTGTAATAGTTATTGCACTTCCAACAATATTTCCAGGCACACCATTTAATCGAAGCGCTTCATTTCCATTAATAGTACTATTTGCTGCGATGCTGGGCACTCTATTGCCTAATTTTTCAAATTGTCCGTCTTCTGTGGATGCATTTTCAGATTCCATCGTAGCCAGGTAAACATCCTGATCATTCGTTTCACCATAGGTCATTCGTACATTACCCAAATGATCTTTATGATGGTACTGGTATTTAAACTGAACAGTCTCATCAGGTAGTGTATCCGGAACTATTCGTCCTTCAGCATGAGCTATTTGTTGAAGCTTGCCATTTTCATAAATCATACCGCCGATATAGGAAGTAGTTTTAATCAAATTCCCAGCTTCAAAAACTTCTTTTTTTAATTTTATACCGGCAGCATCATAAGTATAAACAATCTTTTTGCTACCAGTAACATCGAACCACACCTCTTCAGGTAGATTCAGGTGATTATAAGTTATTTTAGTAATGCCCTTGTTGCGATCAGCGATCATGTTACCATTGGCATCGTAATCGTAGTCATCATTGCTGTTATTACCATCTTTGAAACCTTCTTCGGTTCCGGCATCCGTAACGCCTTTGAGCTGGTTGCCATTGACATAATTGTATGTCATTTGGTCCATACCGGCTCCCTGGCCATCCATTCGATTTAATGTTGTGATATTACCATTAAGGTCGTAGGTAATAGTATCCAGGTTATAAGCTTTAGCTACCCCCGCTGTTTGGAGTGTACCGCAAGACAACTTCAAATTTATAATAAAATGCAAAGTCTGTAACTCAGTTAATCTAGAACATTATAACATCAATCAATTCCTGCCACCCTCTGGCCTGCATAGCGAAGCAATGCGCATGACTAAATTATAGCTGAATTCCTAGCAATCATAATAAATCCCATAGAAAAATCTAAAGACTTAAATTAATATATATCATCCTATATGAATGAACGGGATGCAATCCCTGCTTTTCATTTAAAAGTTCGTAGTTACGCTATCGCTAAACTACGAACAGCTGCGGGATTAGAGGCTATTGTTTCTTATCCTATAAATCCTTTTATCCAATAAATCCTAGTTCAGACAGGTTATCCGAACGCGTTTTGCTGAACGAGTGGGGTTGCCCATCGTCCTCGTTTGCAACGAGGATGCGCGAGGTATGCGATTACATCGCCGCAAATTTACGCTCTTCGGAATTTGCAATTCCGAAGCCTTATCGGTGGATTTGTAATCCAATAATGATATTTAAATCTAAACTCGGATCGCAAATACCGAACAATTACTTCATCCCAGCCTCTGATTTCAAGTGTCTCCACAAGAAATGTAAACCCCAAATTACACCTTGCTTGTGGAGACACAGTCAAGCAATGGAGCAGTTCTTGTTTATGATGTCATCAAAATGAAATGAAACAATAATTTCAGTGGTACTAACGCTGTTCTCATCAACACACTTGTTACGCTGGCTAGCCCAAAATCCTGTTAATCCTAAATTCTTGAAAATCCTGATTCTGACACTTGGAATAGCCTTCAGAAATAATCTGCCGTCCATGATTATCTAGTTAGTACTGCCAGCTCATCGATAAAAAAACACTTAACCGGGTGCTATAGCTGCAAAAGCTTCCCTAAGACATCCAGGAAAAGATTTACTACTTCATGGATATGTCGATTAGAGATTTTAAGGCTAAAAAAGCTTATTCATAAATAAAGCCCCTGATCTAACAGAGGCTTCATATCTTATCATCCTTATATCCTGTAAATCCTAGTTCAGACAGATTTACCGAACGTATTTTGCAGAAAAAGCTACCCAACCTATTGAGAGTTATTTTACACGCTTCTTCCATTTTTTAGAATCCTGATTGGTATTAAATACTGATATCGCATCAATATTGCCCCCATTTACTATATATAAAATCAAGTATGGAAAGCGGTTGACTACAAATACTCTTACTTTCTTTTTAAAACGAATTCTATACGTAGTGGGATTACTAATGATTGCTCTTGCAGCATTTTCGAGCTCTTTCAAAAACTCTTCTCCTAAACCTGATCGCTGCTTTTCGTACCAAAGGTATGAGTCATAAATATCTGATTCTGCTTCCTCAGAAAATCGATAATTATAGGTCATCCATTCCGCGTTTTCTGATTCGGTCTTTTACTGTATTCCAGGAAGAAAAATTCATATTTCCTGACTCATACTTTTTAAGCCTGTCGTCCAATTCTTTCTTTTGCGCCGGCGTTAAATTAGATGTACCCTCCTGCTGTTCCTTGATCACTTGCAGCTTTTCCAAGATTGATTTATCCTGTAGCTCTGTAAGCCAATGTATAAGATCGATTTTTACTGAATGTATATCCATTCGCACTTTAATGTTTATTTTATAAAGGTAACTATTATTTCACTTATTTCACTATTCATATTATTTAAAAACCACTGTTGATTTCTTTTAGAAAGGAGTTGAAAAATTGTTTAAGTAAAAACAGTAATAACAACCTCTTTTAAGAATCATAAGTTTTTAATTGATCACAGATCCTATGATAAAAGTTCGACCTTACAAATGTCGAGCAGCGGCTTTTATCTCTGATTCAATTTTAATATATGAATCATTTGAAAAATTGCGCTCTTCGGAATTTGCAATTCCGAAGCCTTATCGGTGGATTTGTAATCCAGCAATGAAATTTAAATTTGAATTGCAAATGTCGGGTAACCACATCATCCCAGCCCCTGATTTCAAGTGTCCCCACTTGAAATGTAAATCCAACTACACCTTTCCTGTGGAGACACAGGAAAGCAACTGTGGTTTAATAATTAACGCTCTTTGGAATTTGCAATTCCGAAGCCTCATCCATGGATTTGCAATCCATTTCTATAAGAAACAACAAATTCAGCGTTACAAACGATGTTCACTCTCATCCTGATTGCACTTCTCTACAGATTTCTCACATATGAAAAGGCTAAACTTTAACCCTCATTTCGAAAATAGTGGGAAATCTGTTTCTTAGTGAATTGGCTATCTAAGGTTCGAAATGACGATCAAAATTAAACTATATTTACACCAATTATGATAGAAATTGATCAACATATCAAAGAGTTTATTCTCAGTAATACAGACGCCTCAGCTATTTCGAAAATTGAAGAAATCCAGGAGCTTTGGAGTGGATATGGGCAAATTTTGCGTATAACTCTTCCTGATTCGGAACCAAAATCGGTAATTCTCAAACTCATAAACTTCAGAAATGCTTCTTCCCACCCCAGGGGATGGAATACCAACATTTCCCATCAAAGAAAACTCCATTCTTATGAAGTAGAATTAGAATGGTATCAACAATACAGTCACCTATGCAATGAAAGATGCAGAGTTCCAAAAACTCTACAAATCAAAGAATATGATGAGCAGGCTTTGATACTATTAGAAGACCTTGATCTCGCAGGTTTTCCGGGAAGAAGCCTTGATCTAAATCCCGCTCAAATCAAATTATGCCTAAGCTGGCTTGCCAATTTTCATGGTGAGTTCATGATGAAGAAACCTGAAGGTCTCTGGGAACAGGGAAGCTACTGGCACCTGGATACCCGACCGGATGAATTTAAGGAAATGGAGAATAAACGGCTGCAAAAAGCTGCTCCCCACATAGACCAAAAACTCAAGGATTGTAAATATAAAACGATTATCCACGGAGATGCTAAACCAGCTAACTTTTGTTTTTCGGTAAATAACGATGATGTTGCCGCAGTAGACTTCCAGTATGTGGGAGGTGGATGCGGCATGAAAGATGTTGCCTATTTATTAGGAGCCTGTACCTCGGTAGATAGGATAACTGAAGAGGATTACTTAAATTTTTATTTCAAAGAATTTAAATCTACTATTAACCAGAATTTAAAAAACGATGACATTGAAAAGGAATGGCGGGATCTCTATCCTTACGCCATCGCAGATTTCCAGCGGTTTTTAAATGGCTGGAGCCCCGGTCACTGGAAAGTGAACGATCATGCGATGAAAATCACAGAAGAGGTTGTTGAAAAGTGTTTAAAAGAGATTGATCATGAATGAAAAGACTTTAAAGGAATTGAGTGATACTGCAATAGATGCAGTAAAGAAAGCAGGGAAACATATTAAGTCTTTTCCAAGGAAAGATGTCAATGTAGAAATGAAAGGTGATCAGGAGACTCTAGCCTCCCAGGTAGTTACTCAAGTTGATACCGAGGTAGAATCATTAATAGTTGAGCATCTAAAAGATTCAATGGCTAAATATAATCTTGGCCTCCTCACAGAAGAAACCACCGATGACAAAAGCAGGTTAGAAAAAGATTTTTTCTGGTGTATAGATCCGATAGACGGAACGTTATCATTTGTCGAAAACCAGGAAGGGTATGCAGTTTCAATCGCTTTGATATCCCGGGATGGCATGCCTTATATCGGTGTTGTTTACGATCCGGTCAACTCATCACTTTACCACGCTGCAAAAGGATTGGGAGCCTTCAAAGATGGAAAAGAGATCACTATAAGTGAAAATAGTGAACTAACGGTCTACCTGGATAGAAGTTCTACAGAAGATGAGCGATATGAAAACCTGCTCGATCATTTAAAACAAAATGGATTAAAAGTTGAAGGTCCGAAAATTGGGTACGGTGCGGTGATGAATGCTCTTAAAGGAATCGAAAATGCACCGGGTTGTTATTTTAAGTTATCAAAAGAATCAGAAGGCGGTGGAAGCTTCTGGGATTTTGCTGCTACTTGTTGTATTTATAACGAATTAGGGTTGGTCTGTGTGAATGAATGGGGTGAGCCGTTGAACCTCAATAAAAAGCACACCACTTTTATGCATGAAAATAGTATAATTTATAGTACGAACATTGAAACCGCCGAATTGATATTGGGGTTTATCCAAAATATTTCAGACAAAATGTAAATAACATCAAACGATTAAACTTAAAAAACTTACCCGAAACCGAACAGATTTTTTTCACTTAGTTTGTAGGAGGGCTTAAACCAGATTATTAAGCTATTGGATGATATTTTTTTACTTATACTTAAAATCAATTCATAATTAATTTTACATTAAATACTACAATTAAATTTGCAAATAGTTAAATTTTTACGATATTAATTAAAATGATTTTTCAGGAATAGTTTAAATCAACCAAAACTATTTCACTGGTTTTAGATCTCGATTTTCTATGAAAAAGGTGATCAATCATTTTCTTATGGTAACTAAATATTAAAGTAGTAAATCACTATGCTGATTAAAGAAGTCTGCAATAGCATTCTATTGCCTCTTGTAAATCTTTATGCCAGTATCAAAGGAATCGAATTCAGTTTCGGTTTCCGACCGCCGTAGAAATTCCTAATTAAAACCAAAACCAATAAATTTTCAAACACTAATTACTTATCAATGAAAACCTTTACTAATTCTACCAAACCTGGAGCTTGGTATTGGAAGAAATACGCCTTAAGGAAAATAGCCTGGCTATTCCTTTTGTTGCTTTTCATTCCATTATCAACATATTCCCAGGCACAAAAAGCCCCGGCTGAACCTGTAATATGCCCGGCAAAATTTGAAGATATGTTTACTCGGGTGAATATTCCCGATTCAGACAATCTTGAAAATCAGCGAGTATTAAAACAAAATGCTACAGCTGAATTCCAGATAACTTTTGGACCAGGTGCCGAAGCAAACCCTGAAGCAAAAGCAGCATTTCAATATGCTCTTGACATTTGGGCTACGCAGATAGTTTCTCCTGTTCCGATTAAAGTTTTTGCAGATTTTGCAGACTTAGGCCCGGGAGTATTGGCTTCTGCAGGTCCGGCTTACAACGTTTTCAATTTTCCCGGAGCTCCGGAAGAAGACGTCTTATACCCGGCAGCGTTAGCCAATTCACTGGCTGGCGAAGTGCTATTTCCAGACGAAGAATTTGATCTTATTGTAAACCTGGGAAATGGTATCCCGTGGTACTTTGGTCTGGACGGAAACACACCTGCTGGCTTGTTTGACTTCGTTACCGTTGCCTTGCACGAAGCAGGTCATGGCCTTGGTTTCACTACCGTCAGAGGATATAATGCGGGAGTAGGAACTCTCCGTTCTAATGGAATTCCTTCAATATTTGGAATTTTCATAGTTGATGGTGATGGAAATTTACTAATCAATTTCCCTGATCCATCACAAGAATTAGGTGACGCATTTACCGGAGGTGATATTTTTATGGATGGAACTTTCGCTAAAGCAGCCTTAGGTGGAGATAGGCCTGAATTATACGCACCACCGACATTCCAGGGTGGATCGAGTATCGCTCACTGGGATGAGGCAGCATTCCCTGCGGGAAACCCTAACTCCCTTATGACACCTCAGGTTGGATCTGCTGAATCAAATTTTGATATTGGTGATATTACAAGGGGATTGTTTAAAGATATGGGATGGGTGATTAATGATGACGACGCTCCTCCGGTAGTGGTTAGTCCGGCTACATTCGATGAAGAAATATTTACTGGAAACACAATATCGAAACAGCTTGAATTATCGAATATTTCTGATTCACTTATTATTATTAATATTGTTCCTTCCTCAGGATCGACATTAATCGCTAACATATCTCCTCAATCGCTGTCGATTGCCTCTGGCGAAACTGACTCGATCACTTTTGATATCAATGCCTCAGGTATTAATAAGGGAATATACTTTGATACCTTGATAGTAGAAGTAGCGAATTTTAATAATACAATTTCAGTTCCTGTTAACGTGAGGGTAATCGATGGTACCGAAGCCCCGGAAATATCAGTAGACCCATCTTCTTATTCAGTAATACTGGAGCAATTTCAGCAGGAAACGAGAGATCTGACAATTAGTAATTCAGGTGATGATGATTTGATATTTAATATTGAAATAGAAGATGATGCACTAAATTCCTTCAGCCAGTTAGTTGAAAAATCTGACGCAACTATTAAAAGTGCCGGATTTCAAAAATTTGGCGTAAAGCAGCCTGCAGGAAATGATCTATCGAATGCAATTGTAGGGCCTTATACCTCTCAAAATAGATTGGTTACCACCCTTTATGCCACAGGATTCGAATCATTTACTCAGGGAGATATTAATGGACAAAATGGATGGCTAAGTCAATATGCGGATAACTGGATTATTTCCAGCGAAAACCCAAAAGACAGCACTCTTCATTTCAGAGGGGTTTCCGATGGTCTTGGTGGCACAAGGCCAGGAAATATATTAGCTATTTCTCCTACAATCACTCCTTTGGCCGAACCTTTTATGACTGCTTCAGCTGATATAAATATTCAGGGATCAGGAGTAACATGGGAATTCATCCCACAATCGCCAACTGAAGGTTCTGTTGTGACAAGAATCAGGTTCAATCCAGATGGAACAATAGATGCTCTTACAGAATCAAATTTCACACGGCTTAATGCAACGGTTCCAGATGGATATTTTAATCTGAAAATAGTTGTTGACAAAGATGATTCATCCTTTTCTCTGTTTATTGACGGTGAATTAATTTTCACCGGACAGGGATTTGCATCAATTATCGAACAAGTTATCTTTTTATCGGCGATGGAGACTACTGGTTCAACTTTTGATGTTGATAACCTGGAAGTTACAGATGGTGATCCGGACGCATTCTTCTTAAGTGTTCTACCAAGTTCAGGGGCTGTTCCCTTTGGTCAGTCTGAAACATTAAATGTGAAATTTGACGGAAGAATCCTTACCTCAGGTACCTACAATGCTACAATCAATGTGTTGAGCAATGATTCAACTAATTCACCAATAAATATCCCGGTTGAATTAACAGTTGTGGCGCCTCCGCTAATTAGTGTTAACCCGGATAATCTTAGTGCCGAAGTAGACGTGACCGTCGATGATCCTCCAACAGACAATGAATCATTTACAATCAAAAATTCAGGAGAATCTGTATTGGAGTTTAATATAAACACGGGCAACACCTCATTTGAACCTCCATCTACTAACGCCAGAAGAGCTGTAACACAGCTTGACTTAACCAACTACGGCTTAGGAAATAAAAAAGAATATACCGAAGGATCAGTTTTTGAAAAAGGATTAATGCGGTCAGTCAGAAAAAGTACTCCTGGTCAGCCATTGAATAGTTCTTTCAACGATTCTATTTACTACGATTCAGGTATTGATTTTCCTGATAACTTTGCTGGATTACAAACATCTGCCTACACCACTGCGATGAAATTTGATGTGGAGAATGACTTCACATTAACTGCGGTAAGAAATGGTTTCAGAACAGAAGCAGTTTCAGATCCTGTGATTATCCTTGAAATTTATGCCGGTGGTAATGATCCTACAGAAGGCGAGTTGCTTTTATCACAGACTATCGAGCAGGGAAGCGAAGAAGGCATTGTAATTGTAGAAACTTTAGAAGAATCCCTTAATTTCGAAGCCGGCGATTCATTTTGGGTCGTTCACAAATATCCTGATGGAATCGAATTTCCTCAGGGAGTAGATGACAATGCAACTCAACGGCCAGATACTTATTTCTTTAGTGGAGATGGAGGTGCAACTTATAATCCTTCAGGATTTGTATTCTTTATACGCGCACTCAGTGGCAGTAGTACAGAAGGTTACATTGCGCTTGAGCCAGAATCAGGAAGTATAGCACCTGGCGATTCGCTGACCATCATGGCAACATTTGATGGCTCAACACTGGCGAATGGTACCTATAACACCCCATTAAATATTACAAGTAATGATCCGGTAAATCCGTCTGTTGCAGTTAACACTCAGTTTTCGGTAAGCGGACAAGTTTCAAATATTGACTTTTCCGAAGAGTTTTTGCTTTTTAACGATGTATTTATTGGAGCAGAAAGAACTCGTACATTCACCATATCAAATACAGGTTTAGCAGCGATTAATATTTCGGAGATTTCTTCAGACAATTCTGATTTTACTGTCGACGTTTCCTCTGCTCAGATACCTGCCGGAGAATCTTTAGAGGTTTCAGTGACATTCAAACCTACATCAACCGGAAGTATTAATGGGCTGATAAGCATAGAAAGCGATGCTGCTAACAATACATCGTTTGATCTGGTTGTCAATGGCGTTGGTGTTGACCCTCCGATAGCATTATTTGAACCTTCCACTACGGAAGAAACCACCGATGCGGGCACTACAGTCGAATCATCAGTGACTCTTAAAAACGAGGGTAATTCTCCGCTGATTTTCTCATTCCCTGACCTTGCAGTAAAAGCAGCCTTGATGGATCCTTCTTTAGATCTTAAAAATGCTGAGGTTCTTGCCTTCGATAATTTCAATGTCGAAACTGCTGAAAAGTCAACTGAAGACACTCGAGTAGGAACGCCTGTTGATAA